>DATBZP010000032.1:0-24088 GCA_036513135.1 Candidatus Dormiibacterota bacterium
ATCGAAGCGGGTCGTGTCAGAGCCTGGACGACGAGCGCTGAAAGCACGCGATGGCTCATGCCGGTGGCCGGGCTGTGACCGGCCGGCGTCCTGGAGCGCTGCACATCACGTCGTGCACTGGATCCGCGGCGGGACGACCGACCTGGACAACCTGATCCTGCTCTGCCACCGGCATCACTGGATGGTGCACGAGGGCAACTGGCAATTGGTCCGAGGCGATGACGGCCGGATGCTGACCATCCCGCCGACGGTTACGTTCGGTCCTTCGCCGCGAGGTCCCGATTAGGCGACCAGCGCCTGCTGACCAACGCGGCCGCGCCTTGACCACGGTACATACTTCGGGATCTTGCCAGTCCCGTCTTGCGGCTGATGTTAACTACGTTGTCTCTGGAGCCAATGCTCGCAACAATCCGATCATGGGCAAGGGACGAAGCATCGTGGCGAAGGAGCGGAAGAGACAGCAACTTCTCGAGCGCTTGATGCGAATGAGGTACTTGATCGATTTGCTCAAGCTCCGATCATTTGAGATCGCGGCGATGTACGCCAGGGCACGTGCTGACGAGGGCCATGACACCGCCAGCTCGATCGTGCGGATAAGCGTCAAGTGCAATGCAAGCGAGGTTGAAGCCGCGGGCTGGATTGCTATCGGCGAGACCATGCTTAGTCCATCTGATAGCTCGGGCGCAATAACCTACTAGGACGTCGACTACTACTGTCGGACGACCGCGGCCGCGCCCTTCCTCAGGACGTACTTCTGGATCTTCCCCGTGGCCGTCTTTGGCAGCTCCTGCACGAACGTCACGCTGTGCGGCGCCTTGAAGTGGGCCAGGTGGTCGCGCGTATGGGCGATCAACTCCGGTTCGGTGGCGGTGGCGCCTGCCTTCAGTACGACGTAGGCGTGCGGAGCCTCTCCCCACTTCTCGTGCGGCAGCCCGACGATCGCAGCTTCCTGCACCGCCGGGTGGCGCAGGAGGACGCCTTCGACCTCGACCGAGGAGATGTTTTCGCCGCCGCTGATAATCACATCCTTGATCCGGTCGCGGATCTCGACGTAGCCGTCCGGGTGCATCACGGCCGCGTCACCGGTGTGGAACCAGCCATCGCCCATGACCTTCTCCGTAGCCTCGGGGTCGTTGTAGTAGCCGCGCATGATCACGTTGCCGCGGAAGACGATTTCGCCGAGCGCCTGGCCGTCAGCGGCAACGTCCTTGCCATCGCCGTCGATCACGCGCAGCTCGCCCGAGGTGATCAGCTCCACCCCCTGTCGCGCTTTGATCACGGCCCGCTCTGCGGCCGGCAGGTCCCGATGTTCCGGTCGGGGTTCGCACACGGTGAGGAAGGGCGACGTCTCGGTCAGGCCGTAGACCTGCGTGACCTCCCAGCCGAACTCATCCTCCATGCGTTCGATCGTGGCGGCGGCGGGTGCAGCGCCGGCAGTGACCACCCTGACGCCGCGAGGAACGTCTCCGCGCACATCGGCCGGAGCGTTGGCCAGGGCGATCAGGATCGTCGGGGCTGCGCACAACCAGCCGACTTTCTCATTGCGGATCAGCTCGAAGATCCGAGCCGGCTCGACCTTGGGCAGGCAGATATGGGTTGCGCCCACCGCGGTTACGATCCAGACAAACGTCCATCCGTTGGCGTGGAACATCGGCAGGGTCCATAGGTATCGGTCGCCGACGCCCAGGTGCAGGTGCACCAGTGTGCCGATGGCGTTCGCCCATGCGTTGCGGTGCGTGATCATCACGCCCTTCGGCTTGGCGGTCGTACCGCTCGTGTAGTTGATCGAGATGAGGTCGCTCTCGGCGATCTCGGGGCGGTGGAAGTCGGGGCGCGATCGGCCGAGCGCCGCCTCGTACTCGATCCAGCCCTTGCGGCCGTCGGCCTTTCCAAGGACAACGAAGTGCTCCACCCCACCCAGCTGGTCGCGTACCCCGTCGATCGCGGCGACGTAGTCCGGGTGTACACAGAGCACCGTTGAGCCCGAATGGGCGGTGATGTAGACGAAGTCCTCCGCCGTCAGCCGGAAGTTGATGGGAACCAGGACCGCGCCGATCTGCGGCACGGCATAGAACGACTCCAGCTGCTCATGCGTGTTGGGTGAGATATAGGCAACGCGGTCCCCTTTCTTCACCCCCATCCCCTGCAGCGCCGCCGACCACCGATCGCACCGGTCGAAGAACTGCGTGTACGTGAGGCGGAGTTCGCCGTCGACGACTCCCTCTCGATCCCCGTACAGCTTGCGTGCGCGTCGCGCGAACTCCAGCGGCGTCAGCGGAGTCTCCATCCAGGTCCTCCCTTCACGAATTAAGCATCAGGGCGAAGTCGGCGGCCTTGATGCCGCCGACGAATGAGCTGTGTGCGTTCGGCTCGAGCTCGACGGATCGCTCGTACACGAACGCGTAGACGTTGTCGATGGTCCAGTCGCCATAACCCTGGATGC
The DNA here is from genome assembly GCA_036513135.1 of Candidatus Dormiibacterota bacterium. Lineage (GTDB taxonomy): Bacteria > Chloroflexota > Dormibacteria > Dormibacterales > Dormibacteraceae > Palsa-870. The sequence goes on from DATBZP010000032.1 coordinate 2,444, forward strand.
GGAGACCATATCGCAGGCCGTCGTCTTTAACGCCGCGCTGGTACAGATCTGTGGTGCGCGCATAGATCGCCCTGAGGATCTCCAGCTGCATCGAAAGCTCGGCGATGGTCCTGGCGTCGCCCTCCACGGCGACCAGCTGGTCGACCTGTGTTTCGAGGTCGGCGATCTCTTTTTGGTAGTCGTCCACCCCACGAACGAGTCTACCGGCCTATTCGCAGACCGGCGCGGCCCTCGGCGACGGTCTCTACTAGTGGATCAGGTAGTTGGTGGCGACCGTCCCCGCGATCAGGATGGCAATGATGTTGACCACCTTGATCATCGGGTTGATGGCAGGCCCGGCGGTGTCCTTGTTCGGGTCTCCGACCGTGTCCCCGGTGACAGCGGCCTTGTGCGCGTCCGACCCCTTACCGCCAAGGTTACCCTCCTCGATGAACTTCTTGGCGTTGTCCCAGGCCGCGCCGCCACTGGTCATCTGCAGGGCCAGGAAAAGGCCGGTCACGATGGCTCCCAACAGCATGCCCCCAAGAGCTCGCGGGCCGAGGATGAAGCCGACCGCAAGCGGTGCGACCACGGGGATGATGCCCGGCAGCACCATCTCGCGCTGGGCGGCGGCGGTCACGATCCGCACCGCGGTGCCGTATTCGGGTTTGCCGGTGCCTTCCATGATCCCCTTGATGTCGCGGAACTGGCGCCGCACCTCCTCGACCACCAGGCCACCCGCACGGCCGACCGCAAGCATGGCGAGCGAGCCGAAGAGGAATGGCAGGATGCCGCCGAGAAAGAGACCGACGATGACGAGCGGATCCGACAGCTCGAATTTCTGTGGGTGGCCCGCGCGCGCGAGCTCCTGCGTGTACGAGGAGAAGAGAACCAGCGCCGCCAGGCCGGCGGATCCAATTGCGTACCCCTTGGTCACGGCCTTGGTCGTGTTGCCGACCGCATCGAGTCGATCGGTGACCGTACGAACCTCTTCCGGGAGCTTCGCCATCTCCGCGATGCCACCGGCGTTGTCGGTGATCGGGCCGTAGGAGTCGATCGCGACGATGATGCCCGTCATCGACAACATGGCGGTGGCCGCGATGGCGATGCCGTACAGGCCCGCGAGGTCGTAGCTGACGAGGATGCTGATTCCAATCACCAGCACGGGTAGAGCAGTCGCCATCATGCCGATCGCCTGCCCGGCGATGATGTTGGTCGCGTGGCCCGTCACGGAGGCCTTGGCGATCAGGTGGACGGGCCAGTAAGCCGTCTCGGTGAAGAACTCGGTGATGGCCACGATCAGCACCGTCGTGACGACTCCGATCAGCGCGGCGAAGAAGAGGTTGTTGGGATCGCTCACGCCGCCGCCGGCATGGATGTACCCGTTGACGCTCATGTATTGGGTGACGAAGTAGAAGCCCACGATCGCGATAGCGACCGCGACGAGCAGGCCCGCATACAGGGCGCCCATGATCCATTTCGGGTTGAAGATCCGGACGAAGAACGTGCCGACAATCGAACCAACCACGCTCACAGCACCGAGCAGGAGCGGGTAGATCACCCAGCCGACCTGGTTCTTGAACAGCAGTGAGCCGAGGAGCATCGCCGCGATCATCGTCACGGCGTAGGTCTCGAACAGGTCAGCGGCCATACCGGCGCAGTCGCCGACGTTGTCGCCCACGTTGTCCGCGATCACGGCGGGGTTGCGTGGATCGTCTTCCGGGATGCCCGCCTCGACCTTTCCCACCAGGTCCGCACCGACGTCGGCCGCCTTGGTGTAGATGCCACCGCCCAGGCGGGCGAAGACCGATACGAGGCTCGCGCCGAAGGCGAGACCGACGAGGGCGTCAGGGTTCTTGAATACGAAGTAAGCAGCCGAGACGCCCAGCAGGCCCAGGCCGACGACCATGAAGCCCGTCACCGCGCCGCCGCGAAAGGCGACCTGCAGCGCCTTGTTGACGCCGCCGCGTGCGGCCTCAGCAGTGCGCAGGTTGGAGCGCACCGCGATGTTCATGCCGACGTAACCCGCGGAGGCGGAAAGGACGGCTCCGACGACGAAGAGCGCGGCGGTGGACAAGTTGATGAATAGGCCGAGAACGACCGCGATCACGACGCCGATGATCGCGATCACCGTGTACTGGCGATTCAGGTAAGCGGAAGCACCCTCCTGGATCGCCGCCGCAATCTCTCGCATGCGCTCGTTCCCTGGGGGCATCCGCAAGACGAGAAAGATGAGGACGACCGCAAAAAGCACCGCGGCGAGGCCACCTGCCACACCGAACAAAACTATGTTGGGATCCACCAGCCCTCCCTCGAATCTTTGGCCGCCGGGCACATCCAGGCCTCTTCTCCTGCCGGCCGCGCGCAGCGCTCTTTTCCTGCGGAGCGATACGTTAAACGAACTGGAGTCCCGCTATCGGATCAGGCGGCGGCGCCACCGCACCATCACGCCCCCAAAGACGATCAAACCGGGCATGAGGAAGAAGATGATGAAGATGATCACGCCCTGTTCCCGCTGAGTCAGGCTGAGCGGCAACGCGCGAGCGGGCTTGGGCGCGATCGAGATCAGGGCGTCCTCGCGGGCCAGCCATTGGAACGTCCCCAGGACCAGCTCGGGGTTGGCGTCGTTGCTGGCCGGCGGGAGGACTCCGTTCTCGGCAAAGCCGGTCGTGCCCACCATCGCGATCCGAGCCTTCTTCGGTCCGGTCTGAACCTCCAGGGTCTCCATGACGGTGAACGGGCCTGCTGTGTCAGCCGCCTGTCGCACGAGGTCCTGCCGGGGCGTGGTGATCGCATAGGATCGCGTGCTTGTCGACGCGATCGCGACCGCCGTGCCGCTGGCCCCCGCAGTGCCGGTGATGGCTGTCGCCTGCGGGAAGAAAGACGCGATGCCCTGGATGTCGCGCGTGATCGGAGAGTTCCCGTAGGCGAGTGCGGCCGGGGTGATCAGGTCGAACGCGCGCGAAGTGTCGGGCTCGACCACGAGAGCGCCAGAGAGCCCCATTCCATACGGCTTCAACACCTCGCTCAGAGATGCCGTGACCGGCGGGCCGCTCCACGGGTCGCCGGCGATGAGCAGGCTGCCTCCCGCAGCCAAATAATCGTCGACCGCCTTGACGCTCGATTCTGCGAGCGGAACCGTAGGCGCGATCAGGGCCAACTCGTCGCAGTCCGAGGGGATGGTTGTCACATCGGCGACGAGAAGGTCTTTGCTCTGGAAGTTGTTCGCAGCAAGGAGGTCGGACACGCTCGAGTAGCCAGTCAGGCTGGTGTCCGATCGACTGCGCCCACCCACCCCCGCGGCCCAGCACACGATCGGAACGTGACCCGACTCGAGCTTCAGGAGCGCCGAGGTGAAGTCCTGTTCGGTCTGGAGCGGCTGCGTGAGCAGCTGGGTCTTGCCGCGGTAGTCGAGAACTATGGTGTCTGGTGCTTTGACCGAATACCTGCGGTCGTCGGCAACGTCCACGTCAAAGCTTTCGCTGCGGTAGACGATCCTCGGGCTCTGCGCCTGGTACAACCCCACGAGCGCGTCGGCTTCAGTTTGGCCGTTGCCGGGACCGGGGTGGAAGAGGCCGATCACCAGCAGGTCCGAGTCCAGGCGTCTGGCGGCGAGGACCGACTGCGGCGCCAGCGTATTGACCCCGCTGCGGGTCAGATCCCAGGCCTGCGTGCTCCGCGACGCCACCACGTTCAACGCGACCACGATGCCGAGCACCAGGGCAGTCAGCAGCAAGCGGGCAGATCTGTAACGAGGATGGCGATTCATCGCCGGCGCCTCGCGGACCGCAACGTCGTCGCGAGAAAAAGTGCGGCGAAGCCCAGGCTCAGGAAGTACACGGTGTCCTTGAGCGTTACCTGGCCGAGGCCGAACGATTGAAAGCGGTTAAAAGCCCCGGCGTACTGGAACACCTGGCTGGACGGAGGCTGGGTGAGGAAACCGAGGAGCGGGCTCGCGTACCAGGTGATCAGCAGCATGGCGAACGCGAGGAAGAACGCGGCGATCAGGTTTTGGGTGAGGCTCGACGCCAGGAGCCCGATGGCCGTGGCAGCGGCGCCGACCAGAACCAGGCCTAAGTACGTAGCGCCGATCAGGCCAGGGTCAAGCGAGGCGAGGTGTCCGGGCACGTAGACGGCAAGCAGCGCGACGTACACGAGCGTTGTGGCGAGCAGCAGCAGGTAGAACGTAAAGGCTCCGAGCCACCTGCCGGCAGCCACCTCCCAATCACGAGCGGGAGGAGTGAGGAGCAGCTCGAGCGGCCCCTGGCTGCGCTCCTCGGCGAACAAGCGCATCGTGGTGACCGGGACGAGCATCGGTATCAAAAGGCCGGCGATCACGCCGTAGACGCTGTCCAGGGTCCCGGCATGACCCGCGAGGACCGGGACTGCGAAGCCGAAGGCAGAGTTCAGCAGGACGAAGAGAGCGGCGACAACCCAGGCCGCCGGCGAGTTGAACACCGCCAGCAGGTAGCGACGCGCGATGAATGCGGCGTTGGTCACGCTGACTCTTGCTCGATGGCTGAACCATCGCCCTGGAGAATCACGTCAGCCAGATAGGTCGAAGCCGTCCAGGCCCCCCGAAGCCGCCGACCAGCGATCGTCCACTCGATCCACCCGCGCCATCTGAGGACCCTGTTCGGCCGCCTGCTTCAACCGCACCAGATCCGACCGGCTCCCCTCGGCAATGAACTCGACCGTTCCGTCGTCGCGGTTGCGCACCCAACCGCGCAGGCCAAGACGCTGCGCCTCCCGCACCAGGAAGTAGCGAAATCCGACCCCCTGCACATCGCCACGTACGACACCATGCAAGCGCTCCAACTGTTCGAGGTTAATCCCCTCTCCCTCTCGGGGAGAGGGCCAGGGTGAGGGGCTTAAGCTTGCAACGCATGCCAACCTCCGCCATCGTTGCGATCGGCGACGAGCTGGTCGCCGGTTTCACCTTGGACACCAACTCGCACTGGCTCTCCGAGCGCCTGCGACTGTTGGGCTTTCCGGTCAAGCGCGTCACAGCCATCCGCGACCGCCCGCAGGAGATCGTGGACCAGATTCGGCGCGAGCTTGCCGACGCCGAGGTGACGCATGTGTTCTGCTCCGGCGGCCTCGGTCCGACGCCGGACGACCGAACCTTCGCGGCGCTCGCGGAGGCGATAGGCCGCGAGCTCATCGTATGGGAGGAGACACGAGCTCGCATCGAGCGCCGCGTTCATCGGATGCACGAAGCCGGCCTGCTGGATTCGCCGGAGGTGACTGAAGGGAACCTCCGCATGGCGCGCATCCCGGCCAGCCCGGCCCATGTCTTCAAGAACCGGCGCGGCATGGCCCCAGGTGTTGTCTACGAGGTCAACGGGAAACGAATCTTCGTGCTTCCTGGCGTCCCGCTGGAGATGAAAGGCATCTTCACCGAAGAGCTGGAGCCCCAGTTTCTTTCCGAGGGCTCCGCCGCTACGGTGCGCGAGCTTCGCTTCACGTTTGCGGTGGAAGCACGCTTCTACCCGCTGATGACCGAGCTCGAGCAGAGCTTCCCGGACGTTTCCGTTGGCTCGTATCCGAACTTCGAAACCAAGGAGCTCGTCATCCGCTGCCTGGGAAGCGACTCCAAGCGGGTCGACGAGGTGATCGAGGTCGTGCGCCGGCGCTCGGCGCAGCTGGGCATGTCGGGCTCGGGCTAGCGCGCCAGCTTTCTTTCCAACAGGGACCGTTCGGCTGGGTTCTGGCACAGCTCCAGCGCGCGCAACCGGGCCTCGCGAGCGAGGGCCGGCTCGCCAAGCCGGTCGAGCAGCTCTGCCCGCGTGGAGTGGAACAGGTGATAGTCGCCGAGCGCAATCGCGAGATCGTTCACCTCTCCAAGCGCAATCTCGGGCCCGGCGAAATGACTCAGCGCGACCGCACGGTTCAGCCTTACCACCGGGCTGTCCGACAGCCGCAGCAGGGCGTCGTACAGCAGGACGATCTGGTGCCAGTCGGTCTCTTCCCATGATTTCGACTCGGAATGAAGAGCCGCTATCGCCGCCTGCAGCTGGTACGGGCCGGACGCGCGCATCGCGCCCGCTTTGTCCAGCAGCTCGATGCCTTCGGCGATGGCCACGTGGTCCCACAGGTTTCGGTCCTGGTCGGGGAGAAGCACCATCTCACCGGACTCGTCGAATCGCGCTCGTGAACGTGCCAGATTGAGCTTCATCAGCGCGAGCAACCCGATCACCTCGGCCTGGTCCGGCATGAGCCCGGACACCAGGCGCGCAAGCCAGAGAGCATCCTCCGCCAGGTCGCGTCGCACGGCGACCTGCGCCCCGCGGCTGAGGTAGCCCTCGTTGAACATCAGGTAGAGGACGGACAGCACCGCGTCGAGTCGCCCCGCGAGCCTGTCGCCCTGAGGCACCCGATAAGGGATGTGCGCGTCGACGATCTTGCGCTTGGCGCGCACGATCCGTTGCGCCATGGTCGCTTCGGAAACCAGGAAGGCGGCCGCGATCTCCGGCGTAGTGAAGCCGGCGACCGCGCGTAGCGTCAGCGCGACCTGCGCCTCCTGCGCGAGGGCAGGATGACAGCAGGTGAAGATCAGCCTCAACCGGTCGTCGGCCTCGGCAGCCTCAGCAGGCAATGTCGAGCGCTCCAGCAAGGCGATCTTCTCCTGGTGGCGCTGGTCCCGGCGCAGAAGATCGATGGCCCGGCGCTTCGCCGTGGTCATCAGCCATGCGCCAGGCTTGTCGGGGACGCCCTGAACCGGCCATTTTTCCAGCGCCGCCACAATGCTGTCTTGGACCACCTCCTCGGCGAGGTCGAAGTCGCCGAGCAGGCGAACGAGGGCGCCGGTCAGCCGCCCAGCCTCCTCGCGGAAGACGGCGACGACGGCTGCATCGGTGGCGGCGGTTGAGTCCCTCAGTGCGCCGAGTGATCCACCACCGGACGCACCTCGACGAGGCTTCCGCCGGGCCACGTCTTGGCCATTTCCAGCGCCTCGTCCAGGTCCTTCACTTCCACGATGGCGAAGCCTCCGATGACCTCTTTCGCCTCGATGAAAGGACCGTCGGTGATGCTTACCTTGCCGTTCTTGTGATGCACGGTGGTCGCCGTGCTCGGGCCGCGGAGCTCCTCGCCACCCACGATGCGCCCGGCTTTGCTGTGGTCCTCGAACCACTTGTTGACCGCTTCGTGAGCCGCCGCCAGCTGCTCCTTGGGAAGCTTTTCCCACATTTCCTGCTCATCCACCGAGCCGGCGAACATCAACACGTACCTCATGCGCAACCTCCCGAAGGAGCGGTCCTTGGCGCCGCTGCATTGATACGACGAACAGAACGTCCCGAATTCGACACTCTCACGATCCAGTGAACTCCGGCTCCTGCTTCGAGAGGAACGACATGATGCCGATCGCTGCGTCTGTGCTCAGCGCGGCCCGGGCGAAGTTGCCCGCCTCGATCTCGAGCGCCTGATCCAGTGGCAGGTCAAAGCCCCTGAGAACAGCGTCCTTGATCATCGCGATCGCGAAGGTCGCCGCATTCGCCAGCTTTCCTGCGAGCGCGTCGACAGCAGGCTTGAATTCCTCCGGCGACACCGCGATGTCGACCCAGCCCACCGCCTCGGCCTCGCGTGCCGACAGGCGAGTCGACTCGATGATGTAGCGCACGGCCTTCGCCTTGCCGATCAGCCGTGGCAGCCGCTGCGTGCCGCCGGCGCCCGGGATGATCCCCAGGGCCGATTCCGTCTGGCCGATACGCGAGCGCCCGTCCTCGACCATGACGCGGTAATCGCAGCACAGCGTCAGCTCGCTTCCACCACCCAGTGCATGGCCGTTGATGGCGGCGATCACGGGCTTGGGGCATTGCTCGATGGCTGAGAAGTGGCCATTCATCCGCTTCATGAAGGTGCCGACCTGGTCCGCCGCATCAGGCGAGCTGCGGTCGATGCTGCCCAGGACGCCCAGGTCCGCGCCGACGCTGAAGTACTTCTCGTAATCCGAGGCGAGCACGACCACACGCACGGACGCGTCGCGACCGAGTTCGTCGAATGCAGAGGCGAGCTCCTGCATCAGGTCTTCGGCGATCGCGTTGAGGCCGTTTCGATGCATGACCACGCGTGCGATCGCACCTTCGCGTTTGACGTCGACACACTCGCCCATCAGGCCGTAAACAGGGGAATGCCGCCGGCGACCTCGATCACCGCACCGGTGATGTAGCCGGCCTCGTTCGAGCAGAGGAACGCGATCGTGTTCGCGATGTCCTCCGGCTGGCCGAATCGCTTGAACACGGTCCGCGCCCTGAACCGGTCGTACATCGGGTTGGTCTGCGCGGCGGCCTTGCCCGCCTCGCTCTCGATGATGCCTGGCGCGATCGCGTTGGAGGTGATGTTGTGCCGCCCACCTTCCAGCGCGGCCGTCTTCGCCAGGCCGATCAGCCCCGCCTTGGTGGCGGAGTAGCTCGCCTGACCGAATCCGCCCAAGGTGCCGGCGACCGAAGACATGAAGATCAGCCGGCCCCACTTGTTTTCGACCAGGTACGGCCAGACCTCTTTGGTGCAGTTGAACGCGCCGGTCAGGTTCACCCTCATATCCCGGTCCCACAGCTCATAGGACTGGTTGGGGATCTGCGCGGTGTGGTCCAACGTCGCCGCGTTGTTGATCAGAATGTCGATCTTGCCGAACTCGTCCTTGACCTTCTTCATCACCTCCCGGATCTGGTCGCGGTTGGTCACGTCCATTTTGATGGCGAGAGCGCGGCGGCCCATCTTGCGGATCTCGGCAGCGGTCGCGTTCGAATGCACCCACCCCTGGGACACCGCCACCTGCGCGAGCACGCTCCCTTGCGCATCGGCGGTCTTCTGCAGCTCGGGATCGTCCTCGACGAGAACATCGGTGATGACCACGTCTGCACCGGCCCTCGCCAACGTGAGAGCGTCCTCGCGGCCGAGACCGCGGGAGGCTCCGGTGACGACTGCGACTTTGCCTGTCAGATCGAACATAGCTGTCCCTCCTAACCCCGGAGCTTGATGGTGCCGCGCGATCCTGCGATCGCGCGGGAGATGACCAGCCGCTGGATCTCCGCCGTGCCTTCCCAGATCTGGTAGATCTTCGCGTCGCGAAACCATTTCTCCACGGGGTACTCCTTGATGTACCCGTAGCCGCCCAGGACCTGGATCGCATCGGTGGTGACTTCCATTGCGACGTCGGCGGCAAAGCATTTCGCCATCGATCCTTCGGCGCGCTCGAACGGCTGGCCCTGCGTCGCCATCCACCCTGCGCGCCAGATGAGCAACCGCGCGGCGTCGATCTTGATCGCCATGTCGGCGAGCTTGAATCCGATCGCCTCGTGCTGCCAAAGGGGCTTGCCGAACTGCTTGCGATCCTGCGCGTAATCGAGCGCAAACTCGTACGCCGCGCGCGCGATGCCAAGCGCGCCGGCGGCCACCCCGGGCCTCGTCGCCTCAAGCGTCATCAGGGCTCCGAGCGCGCCTGGACCGGCGTTGTCGGCATCCGGCTCGCCGCCCAGGCGGTGGTCGAGCGGGATGTGGCAGTCCTCGAAGATCACCTGCGCGGTGTGGCTCGCGCGCACTCCGAGCTTCTGCTCCTTGCGCCCCATGCGCAGGCCGGGCGTTCCCTTCGGCACCAGAAAGGAGGCGATGCCGGCAGGTCCCTTCGACGGGTCGGTGTTCGCGTAGATGACGTGGTAGTCGGCGATCCCGCCATTCGTGCAGAACTGCTTGGTTCCGTTGAGCACGTAACCGTCGCTGACGCGCGTGGCTCGAGTTTTCATCGACAGCGCGTCGGAGCCGGAGTCAGGCTCGGTCAGCCCAAGTCCACCTAGCATCAGCTTGTCCGGGTTCGTGAATTCCGGCAGCCACCGTTTCTTCTGCTCCTCCGTGCCGCTGGCCCTGATGCCGGCGATCGCAAGGCCCATCGACTGGATGCAGACGCCGATGCCTGCGCAGCCCCAGCTCAGCTCCTCGTTGAGGATGAGCTCCGTCAGAAAGTCCAGTCCTTGGCCGCCGTATTCCTCCGGCAAAAACCCTGCCGGACTCAGGCCCAGCTTGTGCGCCTTCTTGACGACCTCATATGGAAACTCCTCGGTCTCGTCGTAATGGGCGGCCACCGGCCGCATCTCCCTCTCGGCGAACTCGTGCGCGAGCTGGCGAATTGCCTCCTGCTCCGGCGTGAGCGAAAAGTCGAGTGTCACCCAATCACCTCCGCGCTGGACTTGGTCAGTACCGGTTCGCCCCGCTGGTTGACGGCCCGCAGCTCGAGCTTGCCCGCCCCGGACGGCTCCGCCGTGAACGTCACCGTGTCGCCAGGCACGACCATGCCGGCGAACCGGCAGGTCAGGCGTCGAAGTCGGTGTGCCCCGCTCGCCGCCTCCGCCGCGACGGTGGCCATCAATCCCATCTGGAGCAGGCCGTGCGCTATGACGCCCGGGAGGCCGACGGTCCGGGCGAAATCGTCATCGAGGTGGATGGGATTGTGGTCGCCTGACGCCTCGGCATACGCGGCGATCTGATTCTTGGTGAAGGTAACGACCAGCGTGCTCATGACCGGATCACGAAAAGCGCCTTCGAGCGGCACACGGGTTGTCCGGCGCGATCAGTGGTCTGGGTTTCGAAGCTGACGAAGCGCATGCCCCGGCGGGTTACATCGGAAGCCACCTGTCCTTGGGACGTGACCGTTTCGCCGGGCCGGGGGTGACGCGCCCAGGTGAACTCTTGCTCGGCATGCAGCAGGCGGGCGAAGTCCACCGCGGCATCGGGGTCACCGAAAAGCTGCGGGGCTGTCGCGCCCAGCGAATAGACGGCAGCGAACGTGGGTGGCACGCCTGCCGCCGGGTCGGCGCCGATGGCTTTCGCGAATGCGGCAGCGCGATCCGGCTCGATTTGAAAGCTCACCGGTGGGTAGGTTCGCCCAGCAACCCCTGTCGCATCTCGGATGTCGCTGGTGCCAGACACGCTTTACAGGTTAAAGCCCCACAAGAATCCCCACGTGTTGGGACGCCTGGATCTATGCCCTGTTCGGTCGCAGCCGCGCGAGCACCCGGCGAAGCAGCAGCGGGCGAAGCGCAGTCCAGGCCTCCATTACCGCGGAGCGGGACCCAGCCGCGACATCCGCGGGCGCGTAGGCGGCAACCACGAAACCTCCTGCGAGCGCGCCGACCGGTCCAGATGCTTCGGGAAAACTCTGCTGCAGGCGCCGGCCGAGCTCCAGCGGAGTCTCGCCCCCCCGGCGTTTGGCGCCGGCCATCTCGGACAGGGCGACCGTGCGTTTCCAGACGGCCATCACCGTGCGCGGTCTCAGATACCTGGCGACCGCCGCCAGCAACAGGAGGATGACGGCGAGGAATATGCCGATGGCCTTGGTCACCGTCCCAGCGTCGAGAGCGCGGAGCCCGAACGTGGAGCTGGACGACCCCGGGTTGATAGGTTCGCGGAAACCGAGCGGCACTCCGCTCGGCGTCGGGGCACTGCCGGTGGCGCCAGTGCCTGATCCGGGGTCGCAGTTCTCATCGCGGAGACAGAGGGTTTGGCCCTGGGAGCCGCGCGGGATCGGCTGATAGACGTTGCCTGTGTCGGCCGTGGGTTCGAACGGAATCCACCCATAGCCTGGGAAGTACGACTCGACCCACGTGTGTGCGTCCTCGCCGCGGACGACGAATTCGTGGGTCGCGGTGTCCAACGTGCCGGGTCCGAATCCGTTGACCAGTCGCGTCGGAATCCCCAGGGAGCGCAGCATGTCCCCCATCGCCGTGGCGAAGAACTCGCAATACCCCTGCTTTGACTTGAAGAGGAAGAACCAGAGACGATCCGTACCATCAGGTGCCTTCGGCGGTGCAAGTGTGTATTTGAAGTCTGGGCCGCGTAGAAAGTTCTGTATTGCGGTCGCCTCGTCGTAGGGGTTCGTGGCGCCGGCGTCCGTCACGACCTTGACGGCGAGGTCGTGAATCTGCTTCTCGACATCGGGGCTGCGGTAGCCGGTTGCGGGCAGCGTCGAGAACGGCTGGAGCCAGTCTGGATAGGCCGTGCCAGCCGCCTGCAGCTCCGCGTCGGTGGCGCTCGAGTACTCGACGGTTACCGTGTAGTTGCCCGACGAGGTCGGAGGCTGGACGGACGAAAGCCGGTCGATCGAGGTGAAAGCGCCGAACCGATTCACACCTACGAGAACCTGGACAGCGATGGTGGGGCGGTCGACTCGATACAGCTCCCCGGGGTAGAAGAGGATGTCCGCGTTTCCGGTCGGTGGGCGAAGCATCCTCACCGACATGCCCGCGACCGCGAGCTTCTGATAGGTCTCGCCGTAGATCGGCACCTGGTTCTTTGGGATGGACACGCGGAGGCCGGGTGAGCCTGGGTACAGCCATTCCCCCCCGACGGTCGACGTCTCGTTCAGGCCTCGGAAGTACCTTGGCCCCGTGTAGTCGCCGATGACCGTGTAGGTGAAGACCGGGTCTTGAGTGCGCGTGAGCGGTCCACCGAGCGGGACGTCACTCGAGAAGCCGGTGGTCCCGCCCCCGCCCGCCCCATTCCCGATTATGCCGGGGTGGTTGAGCGTTGCCTGGAGCTGAGCCCAGTTCGAGAACAGGCTCGACTCGATGCCGACTGTGCGGTCAACGGTCGAGAGAGGTGGAAGCATTATGGCAAGCACGATCAGCGCCGCCATCGCGACGAGCCCGCTCTCCCAGAAATCCCACCGGGCGTCGCCCGTCAACTTGACGTTGGCGCGGTTCGCACTGGCGATGGATCCCGTGTAGTTGCTCCACAAGAGAAGGGCGAGCGTCAGGACGAGGATGCCGAGCGTGTAGCCGTTCTGGTCCCGCGGGATGTTCAGCAGGTTGGTCGCGAAAGCAGCCGCGCCGGGGATAAGGCCGAGCAGCGGCTTGCGCCAGCGCAGGACGCACCAGCTCAACCAGGCTCCGGTGACCCACATGAGCCAGCAGATCAAGAAGAGGTAGAAGGACGGATCCGACGCTGCCGTCCCGTCGGTGATCCGCGTCCACCAGATTCCGATCAGGTGAGTGTTGACGACGTCTTGCGGATTGTGCGCGTGGATCGTCGGCCATGCAGCCACTGCGGCGGCTATCGGGCCGACGATCATGCCGACACCCAGACCGAGCGGCCACGGAATCGGCAGCACCGCGAACACGGCCAAGAGCAGAGCTCCGCAGAGGGCGACCAGAGGGATGACGTCGATGCCGCTCACCCAGGCGGCCGTGGCTGTGGACCGCGCCACTGCAAAGGTCAAAAGAAAGACGAGCAGCGCCGACCACAAGACGCCGCCTCCCATAGTCGAGCGCGCGCCATCCCAAAGCTGGCCTTGCGCCAATTGCAACCGCGAGCTAGGCGATGCGGATTGCATCTCTCGTCCTCATCAGGCGCGCGAAGTCGTCGCCCCGGCGCACGACATAGAGGTCCACATCCTGGCCAAGATCGAAGCTCGGGTTCTGGTCGGGGCCCCCGAAGCTGGTGACGTCCAGGTAGAACACGATCAGCGTCGTGCGGCGCCCGCGCACCGCCTGTAAAAGCCGGACCCAATCCGGGTCGGCGCTCGGCGTGATGACGGCGATGGCGCGGCGCGGCAGCCTGCGGATCTTGTCCCAGGCCAGGGTCTGGGTCAGCGGCGTGCGGCCGTCGGCCTGCGCGACGGCGAGGTAGTCGAGGATGAGCCGATCCTGCCGGACTGCACGGTGCGGCTCGAGGATGGTTCCCTTCGAATCATTAGCGATCAGCCCAACCTGGCGGCCTCGACTGTGGACCTGAGAAGCCATCGACGCCGCGAGGCTCACCGCGTACTCGACGGTCGACTCCTCGCCCTCGCCGGAGTGTACGTTGCGATCGAGGTCCAGCAGGATCCAGAGGTCGGTCGTCAGTGGCTGCTCGAAAGTCTTGGACATGAGCTTGCCGTGTCGAGCCGACAGCGCCCAGTGGATGCGGCCGAAGCTGTCGCCAGTCGTGTAGTCGCGAACGCCACCGGTCTCCGGCGGATAGTCCGCCCAGGCGCCAAGGCTGGGCGAGCTCCCGACCTGCTGAGCGCTTGCGGTCAGAAGGTCAGGGATCGGACGCACGCGTGGATAGACGAGGATCGAAGTGCGCTGAGTCAGCTTCATTTCCTGGTCGAAGAGCCCGAAGGGTTCGCGAACTCGCAGCGAGGTCGGCCCGAAGGCCATCCAGCCACGCCTGCGGTACACACCGCGCGACTTCCACTTCACGACCTCGCCACCGACGGAGATCACGCGGCCCGGCTGGTAATCGGGGATCTGGCTCAGGTCGCGGACCTCGACCCACGGCGCCGGCACCCAGCCCTGGCGCCGGACCTCGATCACCTCTTCGTAGGAATCACCCACGGTTGGAGTGCCCGGGTCGAGCCGGCGCGAGATTGTCATCCCGCGGATCGCGGCGCGCGGCCACACCCACGCGACCACGAAGAGGAGGCAGAGCGCATACGCGAACGCGTACGCCGGCCGGATCCCCGTGAGATATGTGAAGAAGAGCAACAGTCCGAGGGCTGCGGCGAGGGCGACCTTGCTCATGACCTCGGGCTTAGGCGGCTATCCGTCGTAGGCCATCTGGGGAACGTGCTCGCGCTCCAGCAACCCGGCGATGAGCTTGCCGGCGCTCTGACCCTGCATCTCCGCGTTGGGCCGAAGGATGATGCGATGTGCCAGCACCGGCTCGGCGAGCGCTTTGATGTCGTCCGGCAGCACGTAGCTCCGACCCTGAACCGCGGCCAGCGCCTGGCTCGCGTGGAACAGGTTGAGGGTTCCTCGCGTGCTCGCTCCGAGGGCAACCTCCGGGTTACCGCGGGTGCGGCCGACGAGCCGGGCTATGTACTCGCGAAGCTCGGGCTTGACGAACACCTCGCGCACGGCGGCCTGTGCTGCCTTCAGCTCGTTGGGCGACACGACCGGCTGAAGCTCGAGCATTGGTGACTCGACCTTGTGCTGACTGAGCAGGTTAGCCTCCTCCTTCTCCGACAGGTATCCGAGCCTGACCTTCATCAGGAACCGGTCGAGCTGAGCTTCGGGCAGCGGGAACGTGCCCGAGTACTCGACGGGGTTCTGCGTCGCCATGACCATGAAAGGCTTGGGCAGGGGGTGCGTGTCACCGTCGATCGTGACCTGACGCTCCTCCATCGACTCCAACAGCGCCGCCTGGGTCTTGGGGCTCGCGCGGTTGATCTCGTCCGCGAGCAGAATCTGAGCGAAGACAGGTCCGGGCCGGAACTCGAAGTCGTTGAGCTTCTGGTTGAAGGCGCGCACGCCGGTAACGTCCGACGGCAGCAGGTCAGGGGTGAACTGGATGCGCCGGAATGAGCAGTCGAGCGAACGGGCAAGCGCCTTGGCGAGCATCGTCTTGCCGACTCCGGGCACGTCCTCGATCAGAAGGTGGCCTTCACAGAGCAAGGTCACCAGGCAAAGCCGGATCTCGTCTTCCTTGTTAACGATCGCGCGGCTGACGTTGGCCGTGAAAGCGTCGGCGACACGAGTTACGACTTCGGCTGCCCCCACTCCCGCGATTATAGGTTCGTCATGAGCGGGCCCCATCTCAGTGCAATACGTCTGGAGGGTACGTTTGGTTCCGCGCCGCGTTACTTACGCTGGATCCACCGCGTCTACCAATCAGATGAAGCTTTGCGTGGCGGCGCTTGCGATGCTCGCCCTGGTGGCGTGTGGTTCGGCCACGCCCGCGCCGGTGGGCTCGCCCCTTAGCGTCGATCAGCTCAAGTTCGCGGTCATCGACTCCGTCGGCGTGCCCGTCTACTGCGACCCGGACTCCTACCCGATCGCCCGCCAGGGCGGCGAGCAGGCGACCGCGATCGCGCAGTACCCGAACATCCAGGCCGACTCCACCGTCTATGCCGCCATCGTCGCCCACGAGCACCTGCCGTCCGGCGAGCTCACCGATGGCCAAAAACTCGTGCTCTACCGCGCCTGGAAGCTGCTTCGCGCGCTGACCCTCACCCAGAGCGGGAGCGATTACTCCTTCCAGTACCGAGTCCTGTCGAAGACCGGCACCGCGTCCTACCTGATGGTGGCCGGCGCCGTGCGTGTGGATGGGGTCGTCACCATTGGCTCGCGGACCCCGACCGGCGCGCCGCCTTGCCCGATCTGCCTGGCGGCCGCCACTCTCATCTCGACTCCGGACGGCAGTCTGCGCGTGACAGACATCAAGCCGGGCGAGCTGGTCTGGACAGCGGCCAGCGACGGCACGCGAATCGCCGCGCCGGTGCTCGAGGTAGGTAGCGCGGCAGTTCCCGCAGGCCACCTGATGGTCCACCTCGTGCTGGGCGACGGGCGCGAGCTGCTAGCGTCGCCGGGCCACCGCACGGCCGACGGCCGTCAGCTCGGCTCGCTCGCCCGAGGAGACGCTCTCGACGGCTCTTCGATCATCCAGTGGGAGCTGGTTCCTTACGCCGCCGACCGGACATATGACCTGCTTCCTGCCGGCCCGACGGGGACCTACTGGGCGGACGGTATCCAGCTGTCGAGCACCCTGTCCCGCTGAGTCCTCGGGGAGCCGATACGAAGTTCTCAGTGAAGTTGGGCCCTTTGTTGCAGCTTTAGCTGACTTCCTCTTCCTCGACCAGGCGCAGGTGCCCGCTGACGTCCAGGCCGAGGTGGCGCGCGAAGAACCCCGCGACCCGCTCGACGTACAGCGGGCGGTCCGCGAAATACGCTCCGGCGTGAGGAGCGCCCTGGACGATCCAGATCTCGCGCGGTCCGCGATATGCGTCGTAGAGGCGCCGGCTGTGGTTGACAGACGTGATGTCATCCGCGCCGCCATGGATGAAGAAGAGCGGCCGCGGCTCAAGTGAGCTCAGTACGTCGCGCGGGCTGCATTCGGAGATGCGAATGCGCGTGCGCAACCGCAGCATGATGCCCGCCAGCCAAACGAACGGTGCACCCGGCAGCTTCGAAGATCGCCGTACGTTTTCGATCATCAACGTCCGCAGGTCGCTGAAAGGACTGTCGAGCACGAGCGCCTGGACTCCCGGCTCGCCGGCCGCGCCCAGCAGCGAAACGACCGCGCCCATCGAGTACCCGAGCAGTCCGATCCTGGCCTTGGGGATCCGCTTGCGGGCGAATGCGATCGCGGCCTGAAGCTCCAGCACTTCCTTGATTCCGAACGTGACCGGTGCGCGGTCGCTCCCCGGCATGCCGCGGTACGAATAGAGGATCACGTTGAACCCTTTGCGCCACAACGCGGCCGAAATGCCGAGGGAATTCTGGCGCTGGCCTTTGTGCCCGCCGGAGACGATCACGGTCTGCGGCGAACCCGGCTGTCTGAAGTGCCACGCGCCAAAGTTCACACCGTCCGCCGTGACCAGCTCGGCCTCTTCGTAATCAGCCTGGAACTCGAAGGGCGTGAATGTGAAATCGTCGAGGAAGGACGGCCGGTCCGGCACGAACGCGCGCCGGTACACCTGGAACGACAGCACAACGTACAGGACCAGCAGCCCCGCGCCGACGAGCGCTACGTAGGCCATTGCAGTCATTTGAGCTTAGCCCTAACGGCGCGGCCCTTGGCCGGCGGCGCGGTGCTCCCAGCGAGCGCCTCCTCGTAGCGGCCGAGCACGAAGAGCAGCAGGCTGAGCCGGTTTAGCCATCGTCGCACCTGTTGGTTCTTCAGTCCGTTTGCGCGCTCGAGCGCCACGCACCGGCGCTCGGCTCGGCGCGTGATGGCGCGTGCGAGGTCCAGGGCTCCCGAGGCGGGCGTCGCGCCGGGCAGGATGAAGCCCTCCGGCATGGTGACCGACTGCTCGAGCTCGGCGATGAGCGCATCGAGCCCCTCGACACCCTCTTTGGTGGTTTCGGCGAACGCCGTACCCGAGGCAGGGTTGGTCGCCAGCTCAGCGCCGAGCGAGTACAGCCCTCTCTGCAGCTCCTCACAAATCGCCCGGACGCGGGGCTGGGGGCTCAGCGATTTGGCAAGGCCGACCGCGCTCGACGCCTCGTCAATGGTGCCGTAGGCCTCGATCCGTGGATCATCCTTAGATGCCCGCCCGCCGCCGAGCAGGCCGGTCGAACCATCGTCGCCAGTTCCCGCAAGCTCGAGCATCTTCCTCTTGCGGGCTGGCATTCCCCGACCCTACTCGAAGACTCGGCTGAGGTCGTAAAGCTCCTTCGGCACGCGACGCGTTTCCTTGACCACGTCCGCGAGCGGCACCACCTCGACGCCGCCGTTGCGGCGAATGGGGATTACGCCGCTCTTGCCGGCGACGATCAGCTCCACCGCCGCGACGCCGAGACGAGTCGCCCAGATCCTGTCCGTCGGCGATGGCGAACCGCCGCGCTGCAGGTGCCCGAGCACGGTCACGCGCGTCTCGAACCCGGTCTCGCGCTCGACGTTACCCGCAAGCAGGTCGCCGATTCCCCGCTTGGACAGCCGGATGTGGCCGAAGGCATCCTTCTCCGCCTGTTCACCGGCCTCTTCTTCCAGCTCCGGGACCCTGGCGCCTTCAGCGACAACGATGATGCTGAAGAGCTTGCCTTCCCCGCGCCGGCGGTAGATGTGAGCGACGACATCTTTGAGGGTGACCTCGAACTCGGGGATAAGGATTAGGTCCGCGCCACCGGCGATGCCCCCAACCAGTGCGACCCAACCCGCGTCGCGACCCATGACCTCGACCACCATCACGCGATGGTGCGCAGATGCCGTTGTGTGCAGCCGGTCGAGCGCCTCGGTGACGACTCCGACCGCGGTATCGAAGCCGATGCAGAACTCTGTCACCGCCAGATCGTTGTCGATCGTTTTCGGCACGCCCACGGTGGGAAAACCGGTCTCGTGCAGCGCGGCGGCGACGCTCAACGTGTCGTCGCCGCCGATCGCCACGAGCGCGTCGATGCCGCTGTGCCGCAACGCCTGGATTACGCGCTCGATGCCGTCTTTCTCTTTCAACGGGTTGGTGCGCGAGGTGCCCAGGATGGTGCCTCCCAACGGGAGGATGCCGCGCACGCTTGCAGGTGTCAGCTCCTCGATCAAGCCCTCTTCGATGCATCCGGCCCAACCGTTCTGCACGCCACTCACCCGGTGTCCCAGCTGGAACGATCGGCGGGCGACGGCCCTGATCGCCGCGTTGAGGCCAGGGGCGTCACCGCCGCCGGTCAGAATCCCGATTCGCACGTCGATAGGTTAAAGGGTCATGTGCCCAGGTCAGGCCGGCGCGAGCTGCCTCAGCAGCTCGGCCAGCGTCACGTCGGCCAGCGAACCCAACAGCAGGTTGGCCTGGCCCAGGTCGAGCCGGGCCGTGATCGAATTCGGAATCGCGACGCAGCGCATGCCCGCGCGCTTTGCGGCCATCACGCCGTTGGGCGAGTCCTCGATCGCAATCGCCTCCGACGCAGGCACGCCTAGGCACTCCAGTACCGCGAGGTAGAGGTCAGGCTCGGGTTTCGCGTTGGCGACGTCATCGCGGCACCGCACGCAATCGAACCTCTCGAGAATACCCAGGCGCGCGAGATGACCTGTGACCCAATCGGCCGTGGAACTCGAGGCTACGCCCAGCTTCAACCCCATCGCCCTCGCCGAATCGATGTGCTGGACCACGCCGGGAAGCAGCTTCTGGGCCAGGATTAGCTCGGTTCTCCGCCCGACTCGGCGGTCGAGAACCTCTTTCGGCAGAGGTCGTCCCAACCGCTCCTCGAGGTGATGCTGCGGATGAAAGCCGGCGGTGGTCGATCCGACGATCTGGACCCACCGCTCGAATGGAAGCTCCTGCCCGTGCGCCTCGTAAACCTCGAGCCATGAGCGATACACCGGCTCCTCGGTGTCGAGGATCAGGCCGTCGAAATCGAAGACGATTGCACGAATCAACGCTCCAAATGTACCGATAGACGTGCCAATTGCTTAGGATCGCCCTGGCCGTGGAAGTGAGTACGACACATGCCTGAGGAAGCGCGCAAGCCGAGCTCGCGGCAGTCGGACAGGGGCACTGCGCGCTGGGTCGCAGCCGCGCTCCCCGGTCTGGCACTCGTTTCCGTGGCGGTCATGATGTTTGTCCTCTTCGGCTTTCTCGATGCGATCCATTTCGGCTCGATCAGAGACTTCTTCACCCCCGACCCACTCGCCGCCGGGGGCGTGCTCGGCCTGGTCGGTGGCGCCGAGGGCGTGACCCTGAGCATCGTCATCGTCGCGGTCGTTTTCGGCATCCAGACGACATCGTCGCGGTACTCGCCCCGCATCATCGGCATCTTCACCCGCAACCCGCTGAACGCGATCGTGCTCAGCTTCGCGCTGGCCTCGATTCTCTATACCTTCCTGGTCCGGAGCGAGGTCAAAGCCAACTACGTGCCGATGTGGAGCGTGGGCGTGGCCGAGGTGTTGGCCCTGGTCAACTTCGCGATTCTGCTCCCGTACGTCAGCTACATCTTCGAGGTGATGCGCGCGGAGACGCTGGTCGACAGCATCATGCGACGCGCCAGGCGAAAGCTGCGAGCCGCCGCGAGCAACCGCCACTCACGCCGCAACCGCTCCGCCCTGATGACGTCGATCGCCCAGGTGACGGACATCGCGTTCGGGTCGATCCAGCTTGGCGACATGCCGATGGGCGTCCTCACGATCGAGGTCTTGGGCCGCTTCCTGGCCGAGGACTACATGGCGCTGAAGAAGGGGATTGTGCCCGAGTGGTTCCAGGTCGGCCACTCGGACCTGCCCGGCGCCTCTGACCAGATCGTGGCCGAGGTGAACCGGGCGCAGACCTGGTTCGCGTACACGATCATGTCGAGCTTCGTCGACATGGTCGGCCTGACACCGGTGCACCGCAAGGAGGCCGTGCATGCAATCGCCGTCGCCACGCGCGACGTCGGGATCGCCGCCATCCGGGAAGGTGACTCGGAGGTTGCCGAGCTCTGCGTGCGATTCTTCAACACGTACCTGCGTGCGGCGATCAACAGGTCGGCGCCCACGTTCGCCTCCGGGATCATGAACGAGTACCGCAGGTTTGCCATGGGTGCGCTGGAGTGGCGCTCCGACCTCGCGATCGAGACTGCGGCGCACCTGCTCCGCTACGGGAGACACTTCGACGAAGCGGGCATGCCGGCGACGCTAGGAGCCGCGGCCGAGGACGTCGCCGACCTGGCGATCGAAGCGCGCGCACGCGACCCGCAGGTCTCGCTCCAGCTGGCGCGCCTACTCGTCCGCAACCTGCTCGACCTGGGCCCGAACGCCCGCACGATCGGCCTCAACGGCCTGTTCAAGGGCGTCGCCAAGCTGAGCTTCTGGGCGATGGCCGCTGATCAGAAGGACATAACCCGCGTCCTGGTCGAGGGCATCGCCGCCGCGCCGCTCGACTTCGTGCATGCCGCCCTCGACAGGATGGAATCCATGCAGAACGGGCTCTTCTGGGAGGTCAACGAGCGGGTCATCGCGTTCGACTGGGTCGAACAACCGCTGCGCGACGAGATTCCGCGCCTGCGGGCAGCGCTGCGCCGGGCCAAGGCTTCGGGAAACGGGCTGGCGGTCGAGTTCGCCGAAGCTCCCGTCGTGCATGACCTCGTGCCGGCCGATCCGGGTGCCGCGGGCGCCGCCCAGGCCGCAACCGCTCCCGCTAAGGCGGAGCCGGCCTGTTGATCATTGCGGTTGACGCCGTCTCGAAGTAGTCGAGCAGAGCCTTGAGCACAGCAGGCGCGAGGTCCAGCGATTCGACGGCGACCGTCATGTGGCTCAGCCAGGCATCGCGTTCCGAGCGGCCGATGGCGAACG
>DATBZP010000033.1:0-18313 GCA_036513135.1 Candidatus Dormiibacterota bacterium
CCTTCCCTGGCTGGAGCGGGTTGCCGCATGGGTCGATGCGCGACTCACCGCCGGCGAGAGTGCGTTGATCACGTGCTCGGCTCTCAAGCGGTCGTACCGAAACGTGATCAATCGACGGGGCTCAGGCGTTGTCTTCGTGTACCTGGCAGGCTCGCGCGAGGCAATAGCCGCGCGGCTGGCCGCACGCCACGGTCACTTCATGCCGCCAGGCCTTCTTGACAGTCAGTTCGCCGACCTTGAAGAGCCGACCCTGGATGAGCCGGCGATTCGGGTGGATATCGGACCTGCACCGAGCCTGATTGCACAGCGCATCGTGGAAGCGCTGAGCCTGAGCGATCTACCGATAGGGAGAGATCAATGAGCGTACTGGCTGCGGTCAACGACGTTACTAACGCCATCGCTGCTACCGCATTAGATCCGACGCGTAAGCCCTGGGCCAGCCACGACACCCAGGTGTTGATCGTTGCCCTTCTGGGCATCGCCATCGTCGTGCTCTTGATCGTGATGTTGAAGATGCACGCCTTCCTGGCGTTGACGATCGGCTCGCTCTTCGTCGGGGTTGGATCGGGCATCGCTCTGAACAAGGTGACGATGTCGTATGAGACCGGTGTTGGCAGTGTGCTGGGTTACGTCGGCGTGCTGATAGCACTCGGAGCCATGCTCGGAAAGCTGTTGGCAGACTCAGGCGGGGCTGACAAGGTGGTGGATACGCTGCTGCGGGGGCGCACCTCCATTCTGCCTTGGAAGATGGCGCTCATCGCTGTGATCATCGGCATTCCGATGTTCTTCGAGATCGGACTTGTCCTCCTCATCCCCGTCGTCATGCTCGCGGTGCACCGCGCGAAGGGCCCGGTCATGCGTCTGGGTATACCGGCCCTGGCAGGCCTTTCGGTGCTGCACGGATTCATCCCGCCCCACCCGGGGCCGCTCGCTGCGATCGGGATTCTGCATGCGAATGTTGGCGTGACCCTCGCGCTGGGTCTCCTGATCGCGATTCCCACTGTGGCCATCGCGGGGCCACTGTTCGGCGTACTCGCGGCCAGGATGGTCCCGATCGGAGCCGCCGGCGCCGGCCTCGCGGTGACTGTCGGGTCTACGGGCGGCGATGCAATGGCGGCGGGTTCGGGTGACAGCGGCGCCGTTGGCAGGGCGCAGGACCCGAATGCAACCCGCAGCCCAAGCTTCGCCTGGACCTTGATCACCCTGCTGTCTCCACTCGTGCTGATGCTCAGCAAAGCCGCAGCCGACATCTGGATGAGCAAGGGCGCTCAGCTGCGCCCGACCCTCGACTTCATCGGCGACCCCGTCTTCGCCCTCTTGTTCGCCGTTCTTCTTGCCATGCTCACGTTCGGGACGACGGTGGGCTTCTCGGCATCGGTGCTGACCAAGAAGATCGGCGCCAGCCTGCTGCCGATCGTTGGGGTTCTCTTGATAGTGGGTGCCGGTGGCGGCTTCAAGCAGGTGCTGGTTGACGGAGGCACCGGCGTCGCCATTGCCAAGGTCGCGCTTGCCGCCGGCCTCTCCACACTACTGCTGGGTTGGATGGTGGCCGTACTGATCCGTCTGGCCACCGGGTCCGCGACCGTCGCAACCGTGACGTCCGCCGGCATCATCGCGCCCTTGGCGGTGGGTCAGTCCACGACCCAGTTGGCACTGGTCGTGCTCGCGATTGGCGCCGGATCGCTTTTCTTCTCGCACGTCAACGACGCAGGCTTCTGGTTGGTGAAGGAATACTTCGGACTCACGGTCGGGCAGACCATCAAGACCTGGTCCGTGATGGAGACCATCATCTCCGTGATGGGCCTTGGACTGGTGCTGCTCTTGTCGCACATCGTGTGACTTACTCGTGAACGACTGGCACACAAGTGGAGGGTGGGATCCGCGACTCCTCGCGCAGCCTTCGCATGCGCATCGTCGCTGAGACCTCCGGCGTGTCAGTGACGATCAGAAGCCGGTTCGTCCGCCGGACACGCGTTGCTGTCACGCCGCGGATGCTTCGTGTGTGCGCGGCGTCCGTGGACCCAGCGCCAGCTCGGCGCCGGCAGCCACTGCTCCGGGAGCCACAGGATAAACGCAGACCAGCCAAGTCCCAGTAGGAAACCGCCGATAACGTCCGTAGGCCAATGCGCTCCTGCCCAGACGCGCCCGGTGCAGGCCAGAAAGATCACAACGCCCGCCACTGTCCACAGCCACTTCCGCCAGCTCGGCCTCACGCGAGGTGAGATGCAGGCCGCCAGCATGAAACACAGCCACGTGAAGAAGACTGCGTGACCGCTTGGGTAGCTGTAACCACTGGACGGATTCAGGATCGTCACCAGGTCGGCTGTGGGCCGGTGACGCTGTATGGACACTTTGACGATCTGGTCGATGACGCTGCCGATTGCGCCGAGTGCCACCAGCCATCCGGCTCGTCTGTCCCACAGGAAAACCGCCACGACCACGGCGGCACCAAAGAGGTCCTGGGGGAGTCCGCCTGTGACGTTGGTCAGCGTCATCCAGTACGTCAGCGGGCCCCATGGCACGCTCTGCACCGCGTGCTCGACGGGGACGTCGAAGCCGGCGCGGCTATTGCCGCTCAGCACAAGAGCCGTGTTGAGGACAAACAGCACAAACGCGACGACCACCAACGGACCGAGCCAGCGTCGCGCCGCAGGTCCCGGTTCGCCTGCGAGTAGCTCCGTGGCGGCTTCGGCGCCGTGCTGCTGACGGTGCCCCACTCTGGTTTCAGTCGTCGGCTTCACCCTGAGATGATATTGCGGGTATAACGAGTCTCCTCTCGGTCGCCAGCAGAATCGGAGAGAATCGCCCAGATGCGACCGAAGACGTCCAGCAGGCTACATCGCCTCGTGGGCGACATTGATCCAATCTTCATGACCATCGCCGCCGGAGCGGGCGTCCTGTTCGCCATCCTCTCCGTGCTGGTCGCGGTGCACCCAGCTCCTTTCTTCTTCGACCGCCCCCTGGCTACCGACGTTCAGTTGGTGACGTTCAGCGCCATCAATCCCTTCGACGCCTTTGTCTCGTCCTTTTCTGGATTCGTCGGCATCGGCGTGGGGGTGGCGGCGATCGTGGCGACCTTCGTTCTGCGACGACAGGCGACGCCGTTCGTGGCCTTTTCGGCCCTGTATGCCGTGGTCTACAACGTCGTCAATGTCATCGTCCGACGGCCACGGCCGACAGGGCTCGCGCACACTTCACACGAACTCATCGGTTTCAGCTTTCCCAGCGGACACGTCGCCTTCTTCTTCTGGCTTGGCGCGCTGGCGATTGTTCTTCTGGCGCGAGGTCTTCCCCGTCTGCTCCGCTACGTGTGCTGGGCGGCGGTCGCGGCGCTGATTGCCGCTTCGGCTCTGAGCCGCGTTTACGTCGGCGCGCACTGGCCCAGTGACGTCCTCGGTGGTTTGCTGGTCGGAATCTTCTGGACCTTCCTCAGTCTGTCGCTGGGTCGGCTGACGGAGCCGATTCTCGGCACGGGCGCGACCCGACGCACCGTGTCAGCAGTGGGAGGTTGATGACATGACTGGGGTAATCGTCCGGGACGGCCGCCGACGCTAACCAAACCGGCAGTCGAGGCGAAAGAAAGCGTCGGTTCCGGCGGTCGCGCCCAACGTAGGGTCCAGGGCGGCCGAGCAGCCCGGTCACCACTAGCAGCGGGCCGGCTTGTCGCGGGCCCGCTTCCACGAATGTGTCGTGATGATTACGGCTGATCGATGGTCGTGGTCGTGGTCCCGCCGGGAGCAACTGTTGTCCGGCGACGGCTGAAGCCTCCCCACGAGGACCAGAAGAACATCGACAGCACGGTACCCAAGACGCCGACGACGAGCAGGATGATGCCGATCGTGTGCAGATTGACCCCCGTGGCGGAGGTGTCGACGTTGACCGCAAAGGCGAGAATCGCGCCGACCGCGATCAAAAGGATTCCGACTCCCAGACCCATGGCGTTTTGCCTCCCACATACGGGCGGAGATTTCCGCCCAATGGCGGTATAACACTTTCTGACGGTAAAAGCTACGTCTGAGGGGTTTGGTGTCCGTGAGCCGATCCCCGGCCACCCAGGCCCACAGCGGCGTGGTGAGCCTCGTGCACTCCGACGAATGCCGCGCGTCCTCGCGCTGCGTGAAACGAAACATTGCCGTGCACTGCCGTTCCCGACCGGCTGAATCCAAGCATGAGACAAGGCAGCGGAGCCCAAGGTGGGAATTGAACCCACGACCTACGCCTTACCAAGGCGTTGCTCTACCTCTGAGCTACTTGGGCCCGCGGCGGGCTATGGTACCAACCGATCTGTGGACGGCTTCGCGGGGCCTCTGATACAATCGGACTTGACCTAGCGCCGCTAGGTTTATTTTTTGTGTCGAGGCAAACACGTGGCAACGGCGAAGGGCGGCTCCGCGATCATCACTCTGCAGTGTCCCGACTGCAAGGAACGCAACTACACGACGCTCAAGAACAGGCGGAACGACCCTGATCGCCTGGAGCTTCGAAAGTTCTGCAGTCGTTGCCGGGCACACACCCGTCACCGCGAGACCAAGTAACCAAAGCATGCCGGCCTCGCCGGCCGTCGCACAGGGGCGTAGCTCAGTTGGTAGAGCATCGGTCTCCAAAACCGAGGGTCGCGAGTTCGAGTCTTGCCGCCCCTGCCACGCAACAGCCGATCGCCGCTCTCAGTGCGGCACCAACACGGAGGACCTGAGGTCAGGTGGCCAAAGCGGTACGGGGCCAGCCGGTGAAGCCGCGCTCCCCGGTGGGCCCGCCGGCGGGAGCCGGTGAGCGCAACTACTTCGCGAGCGTCGTGGAGGAGCTGCGCAAGGTTGTCTGGCCCACCTGGAACGAGCTCGGGCGCATGACCGGCGTCGTCATCACCACCGTACTGCTCATGGCAGTCATCGTCTCCGCCGCCGACTTCGTCCTCGGGCGCGTCGTGCAGCAGCTGTACGCCACCAGCAGCAGCAGCAGCAGCAACACCACCAGCGGCAGCCAGGTCAAGCCGGGGGCCACCCCCACCGCCGCCGGCACCGTCACCACCCCACCCACATCAGCCGGCGGGACCACCGCCCCCGTCACACCGTGAGCACCGCAACATGAACGAAACCGCCACCACCACAGATGTCCGCTGGTACGTCGTACACGCCTACTCGGGGCACGAGGAGAAGGTCAAGGCCAACCTCCTCAAGCGAGTCGAGTCGATGGACATGCACGACAAGATCTTCGACGTCCTCGTCCCCACCGAAGAGGTGATGGAGATCAAGGACGGCCAGCGTCGCAAGGTGGCCAAGAGGATCTTCCCCGGCTACATCCTGGTCAACATGATCATGTCCGACGAGTCGTGGTACGTGGTGCGCAACACCCCCGGGGTGACCTCGTTCGTGGGCAGTGGCAACAAGCCCGTGCCCCTCCAGGACCACGAGGTCCGCGGGATCCAGAAGCAGGTGAAGGCCGAGGCCCCCACCAAGGTGTCCGTGGAATACGAGATCGGCGAGAATGTGCGCGTCACCGACGGCCCGTTCACCGACTTCCACGGCAAGGTCACCGAGATGAATGCCGAGAAGGGCAAGCTCAAGGTGCTGGTCAACATGTTCGGGCGCGAGACGCCCGTCGAGCTCGACCTTCTCCAGGTCGAGCGGCTGCGATAGGAGTCGACGTGAGCAAGAAGAAGGTCAAGACAGTCATCCGGCTGCAGATTCCGGCGGGCAAGGCCACCCCCGCGCCGCCCATCGGCACGGCACTGGGCCCGCACGGGCTCAACATCATGGAGTTCTGCAGGGCCTACAACGAGCGCACCGCGTCGATGGGGGACACCGTCATCCCCGCGGAGATCACCGTGTTCGAGGACCGCACCTTCACCTTCATCACCAAGACGCCGCCGGCGTACAACCTGCTCAAGAAGGCGGCGGGTGTCGACAAGGGCTCAGCCGTCCCCAACCGCGACAAGGTCGGCGTGGTCTCGCGCGACCAGGTGCGTGAGATCGCCGAGTTGAAGATGCAGGATCTCAACGCCTACGACCTCGACCATGCCATGAAGATCATCGAGGGCACCGCACGCTCGATGGGTCTCACCGTCAACTAGAACAGGCGATCGTGGGAGGGCGCGCTGCGCCCGCACGGACCACAGGAGAATCACAATGCCCCACCGTTTCGGAAAGAACTACCGCGAGGCCGCGGCCGCTCTCGTCACCGACCGTGCCTACGCACCCGACGAGGCCGTCAGTGCGGTGCGCATGACCTCGAAGGCCAAGTTCGACGAGTCCATCGAGGCTCACATCCGCCTCGGCGTCGATCCCCGCCACGCCGACCAGATGGTGCGAAGCAGCGTGGTGCTTCCCCACGGCACCGGGCGGGTGCGTCGCATCGCCGTCTTCGCCACCGGCGAGAAGGCCAAGGAGGCGC
Organism: Candidatus Dormiibacterota bacterium; assembly: GCA_036513135.1. Lineage (GTDB taxonomy): Bacteria > Chloroflexota > Dormibacteria > Dormibacterales > Dormibacteraceae > Palsa-870. Next base: position 6,388 of record DATBZP010000033.1, read on the forward strand.
TCGACGCCGGAGCCGACCTGGTCGGCGGCGACGACCTCGTCAAGAAGGTGCAGGCCGGCGAGATCGACTTCGACGTCGCCCTCGCCACCCCCGACCTCATGGGCGCCGTCGGACGCCTCGGCAAGGTGCTCGGCCCCCGTGGCCTGATGCCCAACCCCAAGGCCGGCACGGTCACGTTCGACATCGCCAAGGCGGTCCGCGACGTCCAGGGTGGACGCGTGGAATTCCGCGTCGACCGGGCGGGGATCATCCACGCGGCAATCGGCAAGGCGTCCTTCGACGACGCCAAGCTCAGGGACAACTTCGCCGCCCTGATGGACGCGATCGTGCGGGCCAAGCCGCCGGCCGCCAAGGGCACATACGTGAAGACAGTGACCCTCGCCGCCACCATGGGCCCGGGCGTGGCGGTCGACCCCGCCGCCGCCGCCCGCATGTCCGTTGCCTGACCGGCAGGGTCACGAGATGGACGCGTACGTCCGACCCCAGGCGGCAGCGTCGATGAGGGGAACGGCGTGATCCGGCTGCTCATCGTCGACGACATCTCGAGCACGAGGGACAACCTTCAGAAGCTTCTCAGCTTCGAGGAGGACATCGAGGTCGCCGGCACCGCCTCCGATGGCCGCGAGGGGCTGGAGGCGGCGCACCGGCTGCAGCCGGACATCGTGCTGACCGACGTGAACATGCCGGTCATGGACGGCATCGAGCTCACCGAGACCCTCGCCTCGGAACTGCCGACGTCACCCGTGATCATCATGTCGGTGCAGGGAGAGCGCGACTACCTGCGCCGGGCCATGCAGGCAGGGGCCCGCGAATTCCTCATCAAGCCGTTCAGCCACGACGAGCTGGTCGCGGCGATCCGGCGCGTCTACCAACTCGAGCAGAAGAAGGGCACCTTCCTCGCCAAGACCAACCCGGCGCAGCCGGACGTCGTGGTCGGCCCCCGCACCGGCGCACCTGGTGAGGTGATCCTGGTCTTCTCCGGCAAGGGCGGGGTGGGCAAGACGCTGATCGCCACCAACCTGGCCGTGGCGCTCTCGGAACAGACCGGGGGGCGCATCGCGCTCGTCGATCTCGACCTCCAGTTCGGCGACATCGGGGTCATGTTCAACCTCGACCACAGCCGCAGCATCACCGAGCTGGTCGACGGGTCGAGTGGCATCGACGACGAGAGCCTGCGCGAGGTGCTGGCCCTCGGTCCCGCCGGGGTGCGGGTGCTGCTCGCACCAATCAGCCCGGAGCTTGCCGACCTGGTCACGGCCGAGCACGTGCGCGCCATCATCGCTGAGCTGCGCCGGGCCTTCGATTTCGTGGTCGTCGACAGCTCCAGTCACCTCACGGAGTTCAACCTCGAGGTCATCGAGCTGGCTCAGCGCGTCATCGTGGTGACCGCCCTCACCATCCCCGCGATCAAGGACGCCAAGCTCACCCTGAAGGTCCTCGAGTCCCTGTCCGTCGATACCGAGTCGACGATGCTGGTCGTCAACCGCGTCGACGGCTACGCCGATTTCAACCAGGAATCGATCGAGCAGAGCCTGCGCGTCCCGGTGGCGGTTCAGATCCCGCACGATCCCCGGTCCATCGGCGATGCGATCACGCGCGGAGTGCCCTTCGTCACCGCGCATCCCGAGGCGGAGGCGAGTCGCGCGCTCAGGGAGCTCGTGTCGCGGATCGTGCCGGAGGGCGCGGGTGTCGCGGCCGCGCCGGAGCCGGCTGACCGCAAGCGCCGCAAGGGCCTGTTCGGCCGCTGATCAGGGACCGAGGCCGGTCGAGATGTTGGAGTAGAGGTTGCTGGTCTGTTTGCCGAGCACGGCCACCGACACGAGAACCACGAGGGCGACCAGCACGAGGATGAATGCGTATTCGATCATCCCCTGACCCTGCTCCTTGCGACGATGGGCGTCGCTGAGCACGAGGGTCGCCGGGTCGTCGATCGTGGCGGTGGCGGGCATGTCAGCTCCTGACGGGCGGTCGTCGCTGTCAGCGTGAGAAGCTGAGCTTGCGACGTGTCTTCCTCTTCTTATCAGAGGACTCGCCGTCTGGCGTGGTGTCGCTGCCGCTTTGTGACACCGGATCAATCAACTCAACCACCGCACGGATGGCGACGCTGGGAGGGGAGGTGGGATGGCTGATCACGAACGGCACGCCCTTGTTGACTGACGTGGCCACGACGTCGGCAGCAAAGGGAATCTCAGTGGAGATGTGAGCCCCGAGGAAAGTCTCCGCGCCATGGCGGTCCAGCTCGCCCGCGCTCTCGCGATGATTGGCCACCACCACGACCTTCGAGGGGTCGATGTTGAGGGTTTCGAGGGCGCTGCGAGTCAGGCGCGCGTTCTTCACACCGGTGACGCTGAGGTCAGTGAGCATGACGATGTGGTCGGCCACCTCGAAGCTGCTGATGGTCGCGTCGTTCAGGTACGACGGGGTGTCCAGCACGATGTGCTCGAAGGACCCGCGGAGGGTCTCGACGAGGCTGGTGATGTCGGCGGGCTGGACGTAGTCGGCCAGCTCCGGGGACGTCGGTGCCAGCAGCACACTGATCCCGGCGGGCCCGGATGCGAGGACCTGGCGCACCGCGTCGGCATCGGTCACGCCGCTGTCGGAGACGAGGTCGGTGATGCTGTGGGTGGTGGGCAGGTTGAGGGCCGCCGCGATGTCTCCGAACTGCAAGGACAGGTCGACGAGCACGACCTCTCCGCGGTGGATCTCGCCGAGCGCGGCCGCCAGGTTGATGGCGACGACGGTCTTGCCCACGCCACCCTTGCCGGAGATGACAGCGGTGACCACGCCACGGGTGCGCTGCCTCGTCGGCCCGACCGCCGCCCCGTCGTCCGCAGCGGCCGGCGAGGCGGCCGTTGCGGAGCCCGCGCGCGCGGCGCTGACGTTGCGTCGCTGCCCGAAGGCGTGGACGCGACGCACCGCGGCGACCAGGTCATCTCCCTTGAAGGGCTTCTGAAGGAACTCACGAACCCCGGCCAGCATGGCCTGCCGGTAGGCGTCGTTCTCGGCCTCCATCGACATCAGGATCACGCCCGTCGCCGGCAACGCCTGGGCGAGCATGACCGTGGTCTGCACGCCGTCCAATCCCGGCAGGGCGGCGTCGACGATGGCGATGTCCGGCTTGAGCCACAACGACTGCTGGACCGCGTACTCGCCCTCGCCCGCGGTGCCGCACACCTCGATGTCGTCCTCGAGAGCGAGACGACGGCTGATGTTGTCGGTGACCTGGCGGCTCTCGTCGGCGATCAGGACTCGGATCATGGGTACTTCACTCGCATGGTGTGGTCTTGCCGCAGTCTATCCGCGAATTCCGCCAGTGACCGTCACGGCCCCGTCGCGCCCGCCGGGAGCGCGGGCAGGAACGGGCGCGGGTCGACCGGCTGGCCGTTGACCCGAACCTCGAAATGGCAGTGCGGACCCGTGGAATTCCCGGTGGAGCCGAGCAGGCCGATCACCTGGCCCGCTTTGACGACGTCGCCGACCTTCACCATCATCACCTCCAGGTGGCCGTAGAGGGTGAGCAGGCCGTTGGCGTGGGCGATGATGATGTGGTTCCCGTAGCCGACCGTGCTCACTTCGGCGGCCGCGACTACCCCGTCGGCGGCTGCCACGATGGGCGTCCCCTGGCGACCGGCCAGGTCGAGCCCGGTATGAAAGTGCGGGTAGGCCCCGAACGACGGCTCGTACGGGTATGGCGTCGGCCCGAAACCCTGGCTCACAATCACCCCGTGCGCGGGCCAGATGAGCTGGCTGCCATCGGCGTTGACGGGGATCGTCGGGGGGGTGCCGATGCCGGGTGGCAGGCTGCCGAGGTGGTTCTGCAGGTAGAACGTGGCCTCCTGCCAGGCGGCCTGTTCGGCGGCCGCGATCGTCTGGTCGAGCTCGTTGAGGCGGGTCTGGGCGATCGACTGGGCGACGGCGAGGGTCTGCCCATTGGCGGCACTGATCTCATGGGCGGTTGCGGCGGCCTGGGAGCCGAGCTGGGCGATGAGGTCATTGGCGTGCTGGGTCTGCTGCTGAAGGGTCTGCTGCTGCTGCTGGAGCTGCCCCGCGGCCTGCTGGGCCGCCAGCGCGTCGGCGCCGGCCTGGGCCTCGGCGCTCTCGGCCGCGGCGAGGTCCGCGCTGATCTGGTTGACCAGGTCGGAGCTGCGATGGACGACGTGGGAGAGGTCGGCGGCCCGGCTGAGCAGGTCCGACACCGACGAGCTGGAGAGCAGGAAGGAGAGGAGGCTGTCATGGGTCTCATAGCCGAGCCGCACGTAGATGGCGAGAAGCTGCTTGTCGGCAGCGGCGTTGGCGCGGTCGAGCGTCGCGTTGGCGTTGGCCGTGGCCTCCCGGCTGGTGGCGTCGCTGTAGCGCTGCTCGGCGGCGCTGAGCTGGGTCAGCGTCTGGGCGATCGCCTTCTGGTTCGCCGCCACCAGGTCGCGGAGCGATTTCTGCGAGTCCTTGGCGGCCTGCAGCTCACTGGTCAGCGAGCTCACGGTGCTGTTGAGGGCGGCCTGTTGCTGCAGTTGCGCCTGCAGCTGCGCGGCCAGCGGATCGTTCGAGGGCGCCGGGGGAGGCGTGGCTGAGCCGGACGCGGCCTGCACTGGGGCCGCGATCAGGAGCAGGCCGCCCGCGAGCAGCGCGACGATGAGTTTGCGCACTTCCGCAGCGTATGCACCAGACGTCGTCGCACCGACGGCGGCGAGCGTGTCGTGCGCGCCTCGTCAACCAGCGTCAGACGTCCGTTGCATCGTTGCCACTATTCAGCGCCTCTCGGCGTTACCGAGTCGAGATCAGCTCGTTGTCAGCGCCCGAAGCGGAGGCGCCACAGCGCCGCGGGACGCCTCAGCCGGCCGCCGCCGCCCTCTGCGGCACGTCCGACATGGGCCACGACGACCTTCACGCGCCTGCTGAAGGCGCCGCGGGGCTCGGTGAGGACAAGGGGGCGGCCGGCGTCGATTGCCGCCTCCATCCTCGGCTCGAAGGGCAGGCTGGCCAGGACCGGGAAGCGCAGTGCCCGCTCGATCTCCTCGGCCGGCAGGGTGACGCGGGGACGCGGCTGGTTGAGCACCAGGGCCACGTGGTCTCGGTCGACCCCCAGGGACTGGAGGAGCTTGAGCGTGACCTTGGTGTCCTTCACCGAGGTGAGGCCCGACGAACTCACCAACAGGATGTCGTCGGCCACCTCCATGACGCCGACGACGCGCTCATCGAGGTGCGCCGGCGAGTCGATGACGAGGTAGTCGTAGGCGCGGGCGAGGTGGAGGAGGATCCCGTCGAGGACGGCCGGGGTGACCAGGTCGCCCGAGTCCGGCCGGCTCGGCGCCAGGAGCACGCGCACTCCCGCGTCGCTTGTCGCCATCGCCCTCTCCACCGCCTGCCGGTCGAGGTGGCCGTCGCTGTGCGTCAACGAGTCGATCGACACGGGGTGCGCCTCGAGGCGGAACAGCAGGCGCAGGTCGCCGTACTGCAGGTTGAGATCGACCATGGCGACCATTGACCCGCCCACGGCCAGTGCCGTCGCGACATTGGCGGCAACCACCGATGTGCCCACGCCCCCCTTGCCGCTGAAGACACAGACAACCCGGCCGCGGGGATCGGACCGCTCCGCACCGCGCTCGGCGGTGCCCGCGGTGACCGGCGACGGCTGGGCGGCGGGACCGTCAACGCTCATCACAGCAACGCGAATTGCCGGTGGGACATGCTCGCGGTCCATCGGGCTCATGGTATGCCGCCGCCCGCACTCATGCGCGGCTCTCGCGCCCGCACGGCCAGACACAAAAAAGAAAGGGGAGCCGCACTGGGCGGCTCCCCTTGTCAGTTCTCGCGAACCTGACGGTCTCTTAAGTACCGAGGCCCGTGCTGATGTTCGAGAAGACGTTGTTGACCTGCTTGCCGACAACGGTGAGGATGACGATGACAACGACGGCGATGAGCACGAGGATGAGCGCGTACTCGACCATTCCCTGGCCTTCCTGGTCCTCGTCCTGATTGCGAACCATGAGCTCGCGAAGTCGCAGATAAAGATTGCTGAGCATTCTGGGTTTCACCTCCTTTGTCCGTAGAATCATGTTGCGTGATGTCCCGGGGTTCGTCCCGGCGACCTTCCAAACTATGACCCTCGGATGTACCTCTGGGATGGCCAGTCTGCGAAAGGATCGTAACAAACCCTCGTACATCCGGGACACCGCTTTTCCCTTTACAGGCTTAGACTCTTGGTGATGAGTGCAGAGGTCGCCGCAGTCCGCGTTCGCCCCGGCGGGACCGACGCTGTACGGCTTGTTCTGTTCGGGCGCCTCGTCCCGGCAACATTCTTTGCACTGCTCGGTTACGTGCAGTTACTGCGCGTGGTCAGCGATGTAAAAGCGCTTCCTCATCCCACCACCCCATGGGCAGTTCTGAGCGGTCCCGTGCCGGCGGCGCTGTACCTGTTGTTCTGTGCGATCCCGGTGTTCATCTACGTCGGGCGCCCCGCGCCGCGCGCGCGTGATGGCCGGCTTCTGCCGCGCGTCGCGGGACTTGCGGGCACGGTGATGTTGGTGGTCGTCGGTGCGCTGCCCCAGGGTGCTCTTCTCTTCGTTCCGCCCGCCTGGTTCGGCGGTGCGTCGACGGCCATGTCACTGGTTGCGTTCACCCTTGCCGTGTACGGGTTGCTCTACCTGCGGCGCAGTCTCAGCATCATCCCCGAGGTGCGCCGGCTGGTCACGGGCGGCCCGTACCGCGTCGTCCGCCATCCGCTGTACGCAGCGGAGATCCTGGCAGCGTTCGCCTTCGTGCTGGTCAACCCGGGCGCGCTGGCCGCCGTCGTCCTGGTTCCCTTCATGCTCACCCAGCTGCAGCGTTCGAAGTACGAGGAACGGCTGCTCACCGAAGCGTATCCCCACTACCGGGAGTACGCGCAGCACACACGGCGGTTGATCCCGTTCGTCTGGTGAACGGATGGCCGATCGCGGACTCGGACCTATACTCGGGGTCTCGCGATGCTCGTTTCCCTCGATCGGAGATTCTCACATGAGCCGGCGTGTCCTGGTCGTCGACGACGATCCCCGCCTGCTGCACATCGTGGCCATGTACCTCGGTATCGAGGGCTACGACGTGGCCGTTGCCGCTGACGGAGAGGCCGGCCTGGCGGAGATCGAGAAGCAGACACCTGACCTGATCATCCTCGACATCATGATGCCCGGCATCGACGGCATCGAGGCCTGCCGCCGGATCCGCGCCGACCCCGCCACCGCCGAGGTCCCCATCCTCATGTTCAGCGCTCTCTCCGGCGACGATGATGTCGAGCGCGCTCGTCAGGTGGGTGCCAATCACCTCATCACCAAGCCGTTCAACCTCGTCGGCCTCGGCTCAGTTGTGAAGTCGTTTTTCGCACACGACAACGCGGTGTCGGTATGAGGTTCGCGCCCGGCCTCTAGGGATGCGCTGACCCGACCTGCGTCCCGTCCTCGAGATGCGTGGTCAGGTCGGTGCTGATGAGCGGCGCGAACACCGACCTCAGCGCCGGCTCGACGCCGATGGCGTGACCGGAGAGAGTCGCAGCGCGCACCGCGTTGGCAGCATCGTTCCGCGACGCCGGGATGGTGTTGCTCGGGCCGGGCGTGGCTGCGCCAAGGGCCAGCACGACCATGAAGAGCACGGCCGCCTGGAAGAAGCCGACCAGGCCTCCGAGCAGCGTTCCCGCAATGCGGTCAAAGGCCACCACTGCAATGTGTTGGACGCGGTCCGAGAGCGTGTGGCCGATCAACTCAAAGATCACCACCACCGCCACGATGATGGCGACGAAGGCCCAGGTGTTGGCGATGATGTCGCCCTTGCGGAAGAAGGCCGCAAAGCCGTTGCCGGTGTAGTACGCGCCGAGGAACGCGGCGTACAGGCCAACGGCCGAGAGGAGGCGGCGCAGGGTGCCCGTGCGCCAGCCGAGCCAGGCGTTGAAGATGATCAGGACCACGAGCAGCACGTCCGCGCTGAACTGTCCCAGGTTGGCATCGATCGCGCTGAGCATGACTGGCCTCAAGCTACCATGCATGCGCGCATTGCGCCCATGTCACTTGAAGCTCTTGCTGACCTGGATGACGGCAGGACCGAGCAGGACGATGAAAAGCGTGGGGAAGATGCAGCCGATCATGGGGATCAGCATCTTGATCGGCGCCTTCTGTCCCGCCTCCTCGGCGCGCTGCCGGCGACGACGGCGGATCTCCTCCGACTGGATGCGCAGCACATTGGCGATACCGACACCGAGCTGTTCGGATTGGATGATCGCCTGCAGGAAGTTGTTGAGCTCCTCAACCTTGTTGCGCCGGCCCATGTCGTCGAGGGCCTCCAGACGCGGGCGACCCAGGCGCACTTCATTGAGTACCTGGTTGAACTCCATGGCCAGCACGTTGCGGTACTTGTCGCACACACGGGCGAGGGCGGCGTCGAAGGCGAGTCCGGCCTCGACACTGATGGTCAGCAGGTCCAGGGCGCTCGGCAGAGCCATCAGGATTTCCTTCTGACGGCGCTTGATCCGTCGCGAGATGCTCATCGACGGCACCAGGTAACCGATGACGCCGCCGCCGACGGGTGCGAGGTACAGCGTCGGTGGCGTGAGTGCCGTGAGAATGGCGAGCCCGAGGCCGATGGCCACGCCGACGACGAGGGCGATCAGCTGCAGGGCGACGAAGCCACCGGCGGTCAACCCACCGGGACGGCCGGCAAGGTTGAGCTTCTCCTGGACGGCCTGCTGCTGTCCGCCCTGCATGCGGCTGGTCATGACCTTGCCCAGCCTGTCGAAGATGGGCTTGATCACACGGTCGCTGAACGGCAGGCTCAACTCCGCCTCGGTGAGGCTGAGGACCTGTCGCCCACTCTCGTTGAACTGCGCGAGACGCGCCTCGAGAAGGTCGGACTGCGTCGCCGTGGACCGGTTGGTGAGCCCGAAGACGATGAAGCTCACACCGATGAAGGCGAAGAGGGCGGCGACTGCGGCAAGGATCACGTCACACCTCGATCTTCACGATCTTTTGGATGGCGACCGCCCCAATGGCGATCGAGAAGATGCCGACCCCCAGCATGATGTGACCGCTGGTCTCGCTGAGCATCGGTCCGAAGTAGGACGGCGAGATCATCTCGAGGAAACCGGCAAGCCCGAAGGGAAGCAGGGTGATGATGATTCCCGAGATGCGCGCCTGGGCGGTGAGCGTCCGGATCTCGCCGGTGATGCGCACGCGCTCGCGGATGGTGTAGGCGATGGTGTCGAGGATCTCAGCGAGGTTGCCGCCGACCACTCGCTGGATCTGCACGGCGGTCACCAGGAGGTCGAAGTCCTCCGACTTGTTGCGGTGCACCATGTGGTTGAGAGCGTCGTCCACGCTGATACCAAGCGCGATTTCGCGTGTGGCTCGTGCGAACTCCTCGGAGATGGGCGGCGAGGCGTTGCGGCTCACCGAGGCGAGCGCCTGGGCGAAGGAGTAACCGGCCTTCAGCGCGTTGCTCAGCAACGTGATGGTGTCACCCAACTGGTTGTTGAAAGCACGGATGCGCCGGCCCTGGCGGATGCGCAGGAAGACTCCGCTGAACAGCCAGGCCGCGGCGGGTCCGACCAGCAGCATCACCGGCGTCCCGAAGCGCAGGAAGAGAAGGCCGCCGAGGGCGACGCCGACGCCGGCCACGGCAAGCACCCACTCCGACGACTTGAGCTTGAGGTCCGCTTTGGCGAGGTCGTCGGCGAGCTTGCCGGTGTGCGACGAACGCGCCAGCACCGGGTTGAGGGCCGTGGACACGATCTCGATCAGATCGCGGATCGGATTGCCCGTGCTGATACGCGTCGGTGCAGCCTCGACCGGCCGCCCGTACTGGCTCAGCCGTGCGGCCACGCGATCTGCGTCGGTCACCCGACGTCCGGCTGCCCACGCGGTGATCGACATGACCGTGCCGGCCGCCAGCACCGCAGCCGCGATGGCGGGCAGTGTGAGCGTCATCACCGATTCCCCAGGTCAGGCTGCCAGCGGATCATGAGTCGTCGACCTCAGTGCTGGAACAGCTGGTTGAGCGTGGCCGGGGTGATTGCCGTGTCGGCGCCAAGGTTGAGCGGCGACCCGGTGTTGGCCTCGTAGTTGGGCTTGTCGAATCCATTGGCGCCGTCACGCTTGCCCCACTCAGCCTGGGGGCGCAGCACGTACTTGAGCACCGTCTCGGTGACCCCAGGACGCGACGTGATCAGCGAGGAGAGGATCTCTGCCTGGTTGCGGGGCAGCTCGATGATGTACGAGTTGACCGCCGTGGCGGCCGCGCTGCCCGTTGCTGTCGATGCGACCGACGCGGCGCCGACGCGGAGCACACGAACATCCTGGAGGGCATAGCGGACACTGCCGCCGCCGGCCCCGGAGTCGATGAGGATGTCGATGTGGTCCTCAGGCTGGATGTAGTAGCCGACGGACATCAGCTCCGCGACGAGGCCGGGATCACCGGGCGTTCCACCGGCGGGGATCGCCATGGCGACGTATCCCTTGGTGATGTCCAGGTGGGTCACAACCCCCGTACCACCGACGCCGCTGCTTGCCGACGCGAACAGCGAGGCTGTCAGAGGGATGTTGGCGCTCAGGGTGACAGGCGCGATCTTGCCGACAGCCTGGCTCGGATCGGTGAAGGTGTCGACTGGAAAGCTTCCCTGCGCGAGAGGTGTCGTGCTCAGCAGGTCAGAGGTGATCGCTGTTCCGGCGGCGATCGTTGTCTTGGCCACGACCACGTTGGTGGTGGGCGTGCTGTTCTTGCTGACCGTACCGCTGACCGCGAAGAGCACCGCGGCGGCGGCGGCTGCGGCCAGAACGATCCCGACGATCAGGAAGACCCGGTTCTGCGGCTTGTTCGGCTGAATGGCCAACGTCAGTTCCCCTTGACTGCTGTGTCGTGTTGTGGTGATGCACATCCATCGCGGACGACGGAAGATGCGTTATCGATCTGTACTCGAGTGTCGCCGAGGATGAGGGCTCAGGTGTCGCCGTCCGGTAACAAACCGATCGACTCTCCGATCCAGTTCTGATCCCGGGTCATGAAAACGGCGAGGTCAGGTGTCGATGCGTCCGGTCCCCTGGGCCGCCATCAGCAGCGTCAGAACATCCTCGCGATAGGGCGCGATGGTCGCGATGCGCCGGTATACACGCAGCGCTCCCTTGTCGTCACCGCGGTAGCGATAGATGCGCGCCACACGCTCCAGGTACGAGACGGCCAGGTCGGTGTCCTTGTCGTCGATGCACACATCGGCAAGGCGGCTGAGCGGCAGCTCGTACACAGGATCGGACCGCGATGCAGCCAGGTAGCAGTTGAGAGCGGCGTTGGATTTGCCCAGCGCGCGGCAGCGGTCACCGGCGTTCATGGCCAGGTCGGCGATGGCGCGGCCGCCGGGCTCGAGGGCGATTTCCTGCAGCAACGCTGCCGCCTCGTCGCAACGCTTGTGGCGCAGGCGGTCCTCGATCTTTCGCCGTGTCTCGGTGAGCTTGGTGTTGCCGTCGAACGGATCTTCGTCGACGTCTGCGCGCGGTTGAGCGAGACCCGCGCCGCGCCCACGACGCGGCTCGCCGTTGCGGCGCACCCGCCAGCCTCGCTGAGGATCGTCGTCGTCGTCCTCCGCGTCGGCGCCGGCGTCGTCAGCCTCGGCAGGGGCGGCGGTGAACGACGCGGCGGCGGTGTCGGCGGCGGCGGGATGTACGACGGTGAGCGGGGGCAGCGAGGCATCGGCCACGGTCCCGGGCAGCGGCGCCGACGCCGCCCCCTGGCGGCGGGCGTGGTCCCATGCGAGGAACTCATCGCCTGCTCCCGCCCCACCCTGGGCCTCGCCTTCGGCGGGCGCGGTGGCGGCCACCTCGTCGGAGGCAAAGGCGGGCATCGCCATCGGCGTGTCCTGTCCCTCGCCGGCGGCTGGGGAGGAGGCTTCCTCGTCGAGGATGTGGAAGCCGGCCTTGGG
>DATBZP010000034.1:0-8137 GCA_036513135.1 Candidatus Dormiibacterota bacterium
CGTGCCCGCTCGCCAACAGGAAGACGCCGATCGAAGGCACGATGATTCCGGGTGCGCTGAGTGCCAGCCCGTAGTAACCGATCGATGTGCCGCGGCGATGCGGCGCCGTCAACTCAGAGAGCAGCGCCACGGACACGACGATCGCGACGCCCATACCGAGGCCACGAACGCTCGCCGCAGCGATCATTGCCAAGATGGCCGGATGCGGAACGACGTAGGCGAGACTCGGCACCGCTGTCAGCAACTGACCAGCGACCAACAGGCGCGTCGAACGTTGCCGTGACATCAGCCACGGCGTGGACAGCTCCCCAGTCACGGCGCCGATGAACAGCGCTGCAGTCGCGAAGCCCGCAGCACCGTGCGGTCCGGCGCGCTCGACCATAACCGGCACGACTGGCAGCAGAATCTGAAAGTTGACGGCGATGCAAACGGCGAGCGCCGCAAGCAGGAAAGGCGGGCTCGTGAATGCAGCGGTGACAGCCGAACGAATCGCTTGGGCGATCAGTCAATCATATGGCGCATTCCTGAGCTTCCACCTTCCGATGGTTGTAAATGACTAGTCACGCCATTGTTGCCCGTTCATATCACTCAGATGTTGCCGACCCCAAGGACCCGAATCCAATGCTGGGGGGCTTGTTTGTTTGTGGACGGCTGTCGTGAGACGGCTGCAACTGTCGGTAGCAAGTGGGCAGTGCCCGTTTTCTAGTTCATTAGAGGACGCGTGCGACCGTCCGCCAGGCCTCACGCGGTTCAGAAACCGCGGGAGGGTCTCCAACAATTTTCGCTGGTTCCGACCAGGCCTTCTTGTTGGGAGAGGCCGCCACGGCAAGCTTGGCTGTCATTGGCTGTCATTCGGTCGACGCAATGGACTTTGGTGGACAAAAGCGATCTTGGGCGGACGTCAGTGGACGACCTCCCACGGTTTTGAAGACCGCGGAGCAGGCGTCCACAACCGTCCACTAACGTCCGCTGCAGTTCAGATCCGATCCACGAAATTCCAAGATCGTCCGGGTTCGTCCGCCGTCGTCCACCGGCTTGGCTGTCTTCTTGGCTGTCAAAGGTTCCTTTCCGCATCGCTCTTCACCGCGATTACAGGGCGTGGCGTCGCCACGTCCCTAAGTGAGCCGGCGCTGGAGCCACCAGAAGCAAGTCTTGTCGCCCAGGAACAATGGGCACCATCGTGGTCCTTGGTTGCCGTCCGATCTAGAGTTGCGCCTGGCCAGAACTCAGGAGGTTTTGAAGGTGGTCGCCGCGGCCATTGTCGTCGCCGCCTTATGCAACAGAGGCTCCAGCCCGGTGATGATCTGCTCCGGCGTCGGCGGGCACCCGGCGATGCGCACCGTGACCGGAAGTAAGTCCTCGAGCGGACCCGCCAATGCGTCGGTGGCGGCGAGAATGCCGCGGCCCAAGGCGCAGTTTCCTAGCGCTGCGACGATGCGTGGCTCGGGCATCGCCTCGTAGGCCGCGAGCAACGCAGCGCGCATGTGCACCGTGACCGGCCCTGTGACGAGTAGCACGTCTGCATGGCGCGGCGACGCCACGATCGACAGCCCGAAGCGGGCGAGGTCGTAATGCGGGCCGGCCGCGGCCCCGAGCTCGTGCTCACAGCCGTTGCACGAGCCGGCGTCCACGTGGCGCACCGCAAGCGACGACGGCTGCTTTGGGCGCTGCAATGCGAGCTGACGGCGGGTGCGGTAGAGATCACGCAGGAGCAGAAACATGACGCCCTCCTTGAAGGTACTTCACTGTCGCCGGCTCCTGGTCAGCGATCGCAGCATGCGTAGCAAAGCTCAAAGCTTTTGTTGATGAGTGGAAACTCGGGGAGCAAGTTATCGGTCGCGGCCAGCGCCACCGCGGGCCAGTTTGCGTACGAGGATGTGCGCAGCCTCAGCCGCGTGATTGCCGGACCGTTGCGCTCGATCGTGCAGAACGTCCGCCCTCGTGGGCTCTCGACGGCCGCCATTCCGGTCGCGACCGGCTCGCCGGCTGGCTCGGACGCGGCCCGCACCAGTCCTCCCTCTAGCAGCGTGTCGAGGAGGTCGAACGTAGCGGACAGCTCGAGCGCGCGCATCTCCACCCGAACGCGAACGTCACCGCTTGGGTCGACAGGCGTTGCCGCCTTGAACCCGGCGTAGGCGAGGCGGGGGCTCGCGCAACGCATGTCGTGTCCGACACCGGATGCGCGTGCGACTGGGCCGACCATACCCAGCACTGTGGCGTCTGCCGCAGTGACAACACCGATGCCTGCAAAGCGGTTTTGTACGGAACCGTGAAAGAGCACCTCGCGCCAAGCGTTGTCGGCAGCAACGCGCATGTCGCGCAGCTCGACGCGAGCAGCTTGAGCAGATTGCGGGCTGATCTCGAGGTCGCTGCGCGTGATCTGGATCGTGTTGAACAGGAAACGGTGGCCCGTAAGCGCCTGGTTGACACGCTGCGCGCGCTCCTTGAGAGCGGCGAAGATCATGCTGCCAGGGCTGAAGCCAACCCCGGCACACGCTGCGCCGACATCGTTGAGATGGTTGTAGAGTCGTTCGAGCTCCAACAGCACGGTGCGAGCCCGCGCGAGATCGGGGCTCGGGACCAGTCCCAGCGCCTGTTCGCAGGCGTGCGCGTAGGCGACGCTGTTTGCTACGGCGCATGCAGCGCAGGCGCGTTGGGCGAAGCCGAGCGCCTCAGAGAGCTCCCGACCCACGGCTGCTCGCTCGAGGCCGCGGTGCTTGTAGAACAGCTGCAGGTCCACTCTAAGGATGCGTTCGCCAACCACATGGAAGCGGAAATGGCCCGACTCGATGATGCCTGCGTGAATCGGGCCGACGGCCACCTGGTGCGTGTCGCGTCCGCGCACGGTGGTCGTCCACTGCTCCAGCTGCCCAGGGTGCTTGAGCAGCGGCCGTGTCCGGCGCCCGTCGAAAACCAGGCCGCTCAAGTCGGCCGCCTCGCGCTCGTCCCAGTCAGCCGCCGGCACCAGATCGACGATGGTGGGCGCGTGCCGGTCTGCAGGCCGGCAGGTGATCATCTGGAAGCCGCCGTCGCGGATGAACGCTGCGCGCAGCTCGACTTCGTCAGGAGCACCAGTCACGTGCAGGCTGCCAAACGTGTAGCCGCGACTCAACAAATCGGCGACCGCGTCGCGCCAACCGTCGGGAGGCGCGCTGTGGATATCCGCTTCATCCGCGTGCACCTCCGCATGCGAACCAGTGGGTTGCCCGCCCCCCATCAGGTGATCCCCTGGGCAAGCCGGCGAACGATCTCGGAGGCCGGCAACAGCCAGGCAGACGCCGTCAACGCAAGAAGAGCGGCAGCTGTCAGAAGGGTTGGTGCGAGTATCGGCGCGGTGTGATGACGACTGACTCTGGGCGTCGCCTGGCGATCTTGCCCTGGGGCGCTCTGGAGCGCCTCGAGCAGGGCGTGCAGAAGCCCGATGAAGGCAAGCGCGATGAGCACCGCGAGCGTGCCTGCGAGCAGGACGTGGCCCGTTGCAATTCCGCCGAGGATGATGAACAGCTCGCTGAAGAACAGGGGTGATGGCGGCAATCCGGCAAGCGTGATCGCCGTGACTGCCATCGCCGCGAAGGTGGCTGGTGAGGAGGACGCCACATCACGGGCGCTGTGACGGGAGGCGTCGGGCTGGATTTGATAGAGCGGGATCGCGGCGTAGAAGCCCAATGCCTTGGAAAGAGCGTGGCCCGCAAAATGCAGCACCACGCCTGCCAGGGCGAGCGGGCCTGCGATGGCGATGCCGACCGTGATGATGCCCATATGTTCCAGGCTGTGGTAGGCAAGAAGGCGTTTCCATGCCATCGGCTGCCACAGGAAAGGCACCGCGACCGCCACCGAGAAGATGCCGAATGCGGCGAGCGGTGTGGTTGCGGCGGTGTTCCCGATGGCATGGCTCGCCGCATCGCGCAGCCGCCAGGCCAGGAGCATCACTGCCGGCAGCAGGGCTGATGAAAGCAGTGCGCTGACCGGAGCTGGCGCTTCGCTGTGTGCGTCAGGGAGCCAGTTGTGCACCGGCGCCCAGCCGATCTTGGTGGCAAGGCCGAGCATCACCAGGGCGTAAGCGGCAACTGCGGCACCGTGGGGCATCTGGGCGAGGGTCGCCTGCAGCGCAGACCAGTCGAGCTGAGCGATCCCGCCGTTGTGCGCCCCTGAAGCGACGAACATGATCACGACGCCCAGGAAGGCAATGCTCATGCCGAGAGTGGTGAGAATGAGGTACTTCCAACCGGCCTCAAGGGCGCGCGGCTTACCCGAGAAGGCGACGAGCACCGACGAAGCAGCCGTGGTCGCCTCCACGACAAGCAATCCGACCCCCAGGTTCGCCACGACCGGGATTGCGATCAGAGCCGCCCAGAAACCGTAAAAGGCAAGGTAGTAGGAGCGCACCCCGCGATCGGACGCGAAGAACCGACCTTCGGCTCCCCCCAGGTAGGCCGGGGACAAAAGAGCGCTCATCAGCGCGACCACGGTCACGACACCTACGTAAATCGCGGATGCGCTGTCGGTGATCATCCAGGTGCTTGTATGCGAGCTACCGGTCAACATCGCCCCCGCTGCGCCCAGCCCGACGAGCGCCGTGACCACCGCGAATACGCGGTTGAGTCGGTGGGCGGTCTTCTCGCTGCGGGCTGCCTGCAGCCCGAGCGCGGCCACGAGCGGAGCGGCGATGGATCCGGCGGTGAGCCAGGTGATGAGCAGGTCAGTCATGCAGCTCTCGGAGGTGAGCGGAGTCGCCTGATCCGAACTCGCCGAAGATTCGCGTGTGGAAGGCGCTCGCAACGACTGCGATGAGCAGAAGGTCGAAGATGACACCGAGCTCGATCACGTCAGGCACCGAGCTCGAGGCGGAAAGCGCGGCGAGGGTTGCTCCGTTCTCGGCGACGACAATCCCGAGAATCTGCAAAATCGTCGCACGGCGCGTGAGTGCGACAACGATCCCGAGCACGCCGAGCGCGATCGCCCCGCGCTGTGCGTTCGGGTCACCGAACCCAAGGGCCGGTACCAGCGCTGGGATCGCCAGCAGCGCGGCCAGGGCGATCACGGCCCGTGCCATCGGTTCGATGCCGGCCCGCACCGGCCGCGTCTCGCGGGTGCGGGCGATGCCGATGCCTAGGATCGTTGCAATCGCAATCGCGCGGAGGAGCAGTCCACCGGCTGCGGGCATCAGCTCGAGGTGCCCGCCCGTGCGCCAAAGTGCCACACCGGCGAGCAACAGCGACTGGGTCGTCACGAGTGCAAGCGCGACCGACCGGCGGCGGACCACGACCACCGCGAGCCCCAGCGCGACGCAAGCGGTGGCGATGAGCGAGCTCACAGGGCACCTTGCGCGATCCACGATGCCAGCCCAATCATGCAGGTGGCGACGCCCGCGCCGAGCAGGACCGGTACACGCAGGATTCGCATCTTCGCCAGCGAGGTTTCCACCAGCGCGACGAGCGCGCACAGGCCTGCCACCCCCAAGGCCAGCGTGAGCAGGTTCCACGGAACGGTTGCGGGCATCGGGACGAAAAAGGTGACTGCTAGCACGAGCATGAGCCAGTGGCGCGCGGCCGCCGTCCATTGCAGCATTGCGAGATCGCGTCCCGCATATTCGAGCAGCGGACCCTCGTGCACCATCGTCAGCTCCAGATGGGTATCGGGGTTGTCGATCGGCTGGCGGCCGGTTTCCACGAGCACGACCAGGCCGAAGGCCAGCGCCGCGCACCAGTGCGCCGGCAACGTCGCAACGTGCGGGTCGCCCGCCGCCGCGACCATCTGCACGAGGTCGGTGGAGTGGGATCCGATTGCGACCAGCACGAACGCAAGCAGCAGCAGGGGTTCGGCAAAGACCGAGAACATGAGGTCGCGGCCGGCGCCCATCAGCGAGAACCCGCCGCCCGGGTCCCAGGCGGCGGCAGCGGTCGAAAAGCGTGCGAGGGCCAGAAGACCGATCAGCACGAGCATGTCTGACCCTAACCATCCGATCGTGCTAGCCCCGATCGGCGCGACGAGCACGGCGCATGCAAGAGCCGCCGCGCTGAGTGACGGTGCCAACCGGTACACGTACGTGGAGTCGTGCGGCGCCACAGATCGCTTTCCCCACAACCGGCGCAGGTCGCGATACGGCTGAAGGGGCGAGGTGCCGACCCGCCCTTGCAGGCGAGCTTTGATGGTTTGGATGACGCCGGGAAGCAAGGGCGCCAGCACCAGTCCTGACAGCTGAACTGCGATTGCAAGCACGTTGCCGCGCATCAGCCCACCCCCACGCGAACGACCACCAATACGAGGACGAGCGTGACCAGGAGGTAGGTCAGATATGCGCGCAGGCTGCCCGACTGCGTCCGGCGTAGCACCCGACTGGCGGCCAGCACACGACCGAGCACCGGGCGAAAAAGCAGCTCGTCGAACAGGTGGGGAACGTCCGATTCGTGTACGACGCTGTGCACTAGCACTCCATCGAGCTCGACGCTCACGGTGCGTCGCGGGCGCAGAACGACGGTGAGCACCAGCAGCAACGATTTCGTGAACCCGGCCGAGGTCCATGCGAGCCGGCTGTCGGGGACCTGGCCGCAGATCCACATCGGGCTGGGTGCGGTGGTGCCTGCCCTTCGTCGCGCCAGCTGCAATACGGCGGTGCAGAGCACGACAAAGGCGGCCAGCGCCACTGGTGCGAACACTCCACTTCCGGGCACAGCCAGCGTGATGCCGACCGCGCTTGCGGGGAGGGCGCCAAACGGCGACAGGTGCCCCATTTGACCGAGCGCGACCCCTGGCGCCACGCCGATGGCAAGACACAATGCGGCAAGGACGACCACCGGTCCCGTCATGGACGGGGGCACCTCGTGTGAGCTCGCCACAGCTTTCTGCCGGTGGGGGCCCAACAAGACGAGCCCGACAACCTTCACGAAGCAGAACACCGCGAGCGCGGCGGTTGCGGCAAGTGCAGCCGCACCGAAGGCGCCCAACGCCTTTCCGGTCGGATTGCCATGCAGGGCAAGCTGCACGAGGGCCTGCAGCGTCAGCCACTCGGAGGCGAAGCCGTTGAACGGTGGCACCCCCGCTATGGCCATCGACCCGGCCAGGAAGGAGGCGCCGGTCAGTGGCATCGTGCGCAGGAGGCCACCCAGGCGGTCAAGGTCGAGCTTCCCAACTTGCTTCTGGAACGAGCCGGCGCAGAGGAACAGCAGCGACTTGAAGAGCGCGTGGTTCAACGTATGCAGCATCGCGGCCGCGAAAGCCAGGGCGGCAAGCTGGCGCTGCCCCGCGGACGCTGCAAGCAGGGCGGCGGCCAGGCCGAGCGAGATGATGCCCACGTTCTCGATCGAGTGGAACGCGAGAAGCCGCTTGAGCTCGTGTTGCATCAGCGCGTAAAGAACGCCCGCGACGCACGACAGGGCGGCGACCCCCAGCAGCACCGGCGCGACCCACGCGGGCAGTGGAGCAAGCCACTCGAACAGCATCCGCACTAGCCCGTACAGCGCGACCTTGATCATCATGCCCGACATCACCGCCGACACCTGGCTGGGTGCTGCCGGGTGTGCGCGCGGAAGCCATGAATGCAGCGGCATCAGGCCGGCCTTGGTGCCGAATCCCACCAGCGCTGCGCCGGCCAGTAGCGACTGCACCACCATCGGCTGGGCCGCGAGTGAATGAGGGTCTGTGAATACGCGCAGGTGGGCAAGCGTGAGCATCGACAGCCAGACTCCCACGCCCGCAAGGTGGGTCGATCCGAGATAGATCAGCACGGCCCGGCAGGTCTCCGCGCTTCGGCTTACCAGCAGGATGGCGACGGCAGGGGCGACGCTCATCAGCTCCCACATGATCAGGAAGGTGACTACATCCCTTGCGACGACAACGCCGACCAGCGCGAGCACGAACACGCCGGTCGTGACAGCGATGGCCGGAGCATGGTGTGACTCGCTCAGGTACCCGCGGGCATAGATCAACGCCGGAGTCGAGACGAGCGCGATCGAAGCAACGAAGAAGCCGCTGAGCGGGTCCACCCCGACGGTAGGGCCGAAGCCATTACTGAACTGGCTGCCCACGCTCCCGTCCCCGACTACGACCATCCCACCAGCCGCTCCGATCAGAGCTACGCCGAGCGCTTGCATCGCGAGGCCTGTGCGCATGCTTTGCAGCACGGCCGAGACCACGATGC
>DATBZP010000035.1:0-35023 GCA_036513135.1 Candidatus Dormiibacterota bacterium
CTTATCTTGCCACCTCCGTCAGGAGTTCAAAAGTTCCCCTTCTGCGGCATGCCTCGTTGAAGCCTCTAGCGGCGCACGATGGCGGCTGTGTTCCTGCATGAGTTCAGGGTCCCGCCGCCACGTTACCAACGGTGAGTTTGGTATCAGAGTGAATCTGGACTTGGCATCCACTCTCGTCCACGAAAGGGCGCTGACGTCTGCTGCTGTGGCTGTCATCTTGGCTGTCATTGCCACGGAAAATGGCGGGGATGGATGGGAATCGAACCCACCCAGGACGCCTCACAGCGCCCCGCAAACGGTTTTGAAGACCGCGGGAGGCACCAGCCTCCGTACATCCCCAGCGCCGCTACATTAGCTACGCGCGAGGCAATTGAGCCGCCGCGGTACCTGCTCGGCGCGCAAGCGCCGGGCTAGATGAGCGCTTCGAGCTTGGCGGTCAGGTCGCCCTTCATGTTCGGGCGGTAGCCGACCGTCCGCTCCGCGGGCTTGCCGTCCTTGAAGATGATCACGGTCGGGATAGACATGATCCCGAGGGACATCGGTGTTGCCGGATTCTCGTCGATGTCCATCTTCATCACCTTGATCTTGTCGCCTAGCTCGCCGTGGATCTGCTCGACGATCGGCGCGATCATGCGGCAGGGACCACACCAGGTCGCCCAGAAGTCGACCAGCACCGGGATCTCGGACTTCAGCACCAGGCTCTCGAAGTCGCCGTCAGTGACCGCTTGGATGTTTGCCATCTAGGAAGCCTTCTCTTTCTTGGAATCTGGTTTGGACTGCGGTTTGGCGTCGGGCTTCGACTCTGACTTGGGTTCTGACTTGGGTTCTGACTTGGTCTCCGATTTTGTCTCAGGCTTGCTTTCCGAGCTGCCCTCCTTGCTGGGCGCGGTGCCGTTGCTAGAGGACCCGTCAGAGCTCTTGCCGGACCCCTTGTAGTCGGTGGTATAGAACCCACTGCCTTTGAAGCTGATTCCCACCGGGTAGAGGATCTTGGTTAGCTTACCTTGACACTTGGGGCAGATCTTGAGTGGCTCGTCGGAGATCCTCTGCACGATCTCGAACTGGTGGCCGCAACCGCCGCAGCGGTAACCGTAAGTGGGCATCTTTCTTTGGGTTCCTAACTATAGTTGGCGGTTTTGCTCGAGCCTGAAGAACACCATCCCGGAAGGGGGCTTCGGGTGGAAATATGTGCTCTTCTGGGGAAGAGTCTTCCCATCTTGGGCCAGCTTCAAAACCACGCGCAGGTCTGGCGCCTCCAGAAAGAAGGCGGCGGAGCCTACCCCAGAGTCCACCCACAGCACGGCTTCCGCCGGATCGCGCGTGTACAGCAGAAATTCCTCGGGGCTCCGCCTGCCCAGGATGTTGTCGATCACCTGACCGTGTAGCTCCACCAGAGCCAGCTCCCCTTCCAGCGGCAGCACCTGGAACCGGTGATCGCGGTAGGTGCCGGCTGCGACCCGGCCGCGCAGGGCGTCCAGCGTCTCCTCCAGCGTTCCCTTGTCCTCCCCGCCGGTGACGGCGACGCCCGCCTTGAGCACCCGGTGGGTCGGCAGGACCTCCAGGCCTGGATCGTCGAGGTCCGTGAGAAGGGCGAGCGTGAAGCGCGACTCGGCATCCGCTTCGCCGCCCATCTCCTCGGCGTGCGCGAGCGCTGTCTCGTAGCGGTGGTGGCCGTCCGCGATGAGGACCGGAATCGCGTCCAGGCCGCTGTGCACCGCCGCATGGATCGCCGGATCGGAGATCACCCAGAGCCGGTGCTCGGTTCCCTCCGGACCGGTGAATGTGAAAGCCGGCGCGCGAGCGGCCACCCGTTCCAGCGTTTCGGCGAGCCCGGCCTGTTTGCCGTCGTACAAGAACCAGAGCGGCTCCAGGCTCACGTTTGTCGCGCGCAAGAGCGCCAGGCGGTCCTCCTTCGGCCCGCGGTGGGTTCGTTCGTGAGGGAGAACTGAGCGCTCCTCGTAAGGCTGCAGTCGCAGCGCCGCGATCAGGTCCAGCCGCCGCCGGCCGTCGAAGCGAACCTCGTGCACGTACATCGACTGCGGGTCCTTCTCGAGGATCCCTTCCCCCAACCAGCCTTCAAAGGTGCGAGAAGCGCCCTCGTAGTCCCGGCCAGGTCGAGTCAGCCTGACGACGTTGTAGGGAGAAAGCGCCTCGTACCGCGCCACCTCGGACTCCGGGATGACGTCGTACGGAGGCGCCACCAGCGCACTGAGATCGCCGGCTCGATCCAGGTTGTAGCGGATACCTGGCAGGGCGCGAACGTCAGCGATCGGACTCTCCTGGTCCCAAGCCAACGAGCTCGACGTACCGCAAGTCCGACATCCCGTCCACCTCGCGCAGCTTGGCCAACACCTCGGGGGCCACGCGATCGTCAACGGCCAGGATCATCATCGCGTTGCCACGGGGCGAGTCGCGGCCGACCTGCATGCTCGCGATGTTGACGTCGTGCTCGCCCAGGATCGTGCCGAATCGCCCAACCACGCCTGGTCGGTCTTCGTGCCGGCTGACCAGGAAGCGGCCTTCCGGCACCAGGTCGACCCGAAACGAATCGATGCGAACCGCGCGCAGCTCGCCCATCAACACGGTGCCGGCGAGCTCATGGCCGCCCATGCGAACCGTGACCAGGCTCGCGTAGCTGCCGTGCGCCGGGCTCCGGCGCTCGACCAGTTTCACGCCCCGGCTCGCGGCAATCAGACGCGCGTTGACCGCATTGATGCGATCCTCGGTGAACGGCTGCAGGACTCCCTTGATGGCGGAGGCGACGAGGAGATTGACGTCGTGCTCCGCCAGCTCGCCTTCGAACTCCAGCTCGATCGAGCTGACGCGGCCGCCGAAGAGCTGTCCGTGAAGGGCTGCGAGTCGCTCGGTGAGGTCGGCGAATGGCCGCAGGTACGCGAGCTCTTCGGGCGGTAGAGCAGGAGCGTTGACCGCGAAGCGCGGCAGGTCGCCGGCGAGCACCGCGGCCACCTCTTCGGCCACGTCAAAGGCGACCGAGACCTGCGCTTCGAAGGTCGACGCACCGATGTGCGGGGTGGCAACAAAGTTGGGCAGCGCCAGCAGTGGATTGTCGCCGGGCGGTTCGGTCTCGAACACGTCGGCGGCCGCAGCCGCGAGGCGCCCCGCCTTGAGCGCATCGAAAAGCGCCGCTTCGTTGATGATGCCGCCGCGCGCAGTATTGATGAGGCGAGCGCCGGCTTTCATGAGAGCCAGCTCCGGCGCGCCAAGCAGGTTGCGATTGGCGTCGACGAGAGGCACGTGCACGGTGACGAAGTCGGAACGCTCGAGCAGGTCATTCAGACTGACCAGCTCGACATTGAACAATTCGGCTCGCTCGACCGAGACGACTGGGTCAAAGGCGACGACATCCATCTCCAATCCGTGCGCGCGCTTGGCCACTTCTGAGCCGACGTTGCCGAGCCCGATCACGCCCAGCGTCTTGCCGCGGATCTCCGTGCCGACGAACTTCGAGCGAGTCCATTCACCGCGCTTGACCGAAGCGTCTGCCTGTGGCACCCAGCGGGCGAGCGAGACGAGCAGGGCGATGGTGTGCTCGGCGGCGGCGATGACGTTGCCGCGCGGGGCATTGACCACGAGGATGCCCCTGCGCGTCGCTGCGGGAACGTCGATGTTGTCCACGCCGACCCCCGCCCGCCCGACGACGCGCAGCTTTCGCCCGGCTTCCAGGACCGGCGCCGTCACACGCGTCTCGCTCCGGACCACGAGGGCGTCGAAATCGGGTATGCGCTGGATGAGCTCCGCCTCACCCAGCTTGCTCACGACAGTCACCTCACCTGCCCGCCGGAGCCTCTCCAGACCGTCCTCCGCCAGCGGATCGGCGACCAAGATCCGGGGCAAGGTGCTTGCCTAGCGGGTCGCGGCGGCGACGCCTTGCAGTGACGAGGTGACAGCTGCCACGCCACGCCCGTCCGCGGGCGCGATGTCGAGCTCGTCGAGCGCCTGCTCGATGGCCCAGACCACCTGGACCACGTCACCCTCGGCGACTGCGCCGAGATGGCCGACGCGGACCATCTTGCCGGTCATCTTGCCCTGGCCGCCGGCGATCACGACCCCGTACTTGGTGTCCAAAAGCTTGCGGAAGGCTGCTACGTCGAGTCCCGGTGGAGGCAGCGCAGATGTGACGGTGTTCGAGCGGTATCCGTCACGCGCGAAAAGCTGGAAACCCAACGCTTCGAGCCCCGTCTGCGTCGCGCGCGCCAGGCGAGCGTGCCGCTCGTAGACATTTTCGAGGCCCTCTTCGTTGAGCATTCGCAGCCCTTCCTGCAGGGCAAATGCCACGCCCACCGCCGGCGTGAAGGGCGTCATGCCTTTATCGGCCCAGGTCTTGGCCTCTTTCCAGTCGAAGTAGAAGCGCGGGGAGCGAGCCTTGGCCTGCTGCGCCCACGCGCGCTCGCTCACAGTAACCAGCGCGAGTCCTGGCGGCGCCATCCACCCTTTCTGCGAGCCGCTGACCGCGACGTCGATACCCCATGCATCAGTCTCGACGGCGATCGAGCTGATGGAACTCACGCCGTCGACGACCACGATCTTCCCAGCGTCGCGGGCCACGCGCGCCAGCTGCTGCAGGGGGTTGGTGAGCCCCGTTGAGGTTTCGTTGTGGGTCAGAAGGACGACTTTGGTCTTCGGGTGATGCTCCAGCAACCGAGCGAGGTCGTCAGGGTCCACCGGCTGGCCCCACTCGAACTCGAGCCGCACGACGTCGGCCGCATATGCCGCCGCCAGCGCCGCGAATCGCTCGCCAAAGTTGCCGCACAGAGCAACGACCACCTCGTCTCCGGGCGAGACGAGGTTGGCGACGGCCGACTCCAGGCCGCCGGTCCCCGACGAAGTCAGGAGAAGAAGATCGTTGGACGTCTTGAAGACACGCTTCGCGCCGGTCGTGATCTCCGACAGGATCGCCGCGAACTCCGGGCCGCGGTGATCGATCATCGGCCGGTTCATGCTGCGCACGACGCGCTCCGGAAGGGGCGTCGGGCCGGGGATGCGAAGCTGAGTCTGGAAGGTCATGGGCGCGCTCCGGTAACGGGTTGCGGCGGCACGTTAGATTCTATCGACCCTCCCACCCGGCCAGGCCTACGGCCGGACCGACCTCTCGGCCTAGTGCTGCTCAGTCGTGTACGGAAGAAGCGCGATCGCGCGGGCGCGCTCGAGAGCGGTCGTGAGCGGGCGCTGGTGCCGGGCACACGTCCCCGTGACGCGGCGCGGAAGGATCTTGCCGCGGTCGCTGACGAATCGCCGCAGGCGCGAGATCTCCTTGTAGTCGATGTAGCTGATCTTCTCCACGCAGAAGCTGCAGACCTTGCGATGTTGACGCTTCGGTCCTCTACCGCCGCCGCCGCCGCTTGACTCGCGTTGTGGTCGGTGGACTGCCATTTAGCTTCAGCTCTCCTAAAACGGGATCTCGTCCGGGTCGACGTCGCGAGGCGCGTCGTCCGGCGCGGGGATGTCGTCGTGGGTTGCGGCGCCGCTGCGAGCTGGGGCTGGAGCTGGAGCTGCCGCACCACCGCCACCGCCAGCATTGCCGGCAGCGCCCGATCCTCGCGGCTCGAGGAACTGGACGTCGTTCGCGATGATCTCGGTCACCCTCCGCTTCTGGCCGTCCTGGCCCTCCCACGAGCGGGTCTGGATCCGGCCTTCAACGTACACGAGGGCACCCTTGCGGGTGTACTGCGCCACGGTCTCCGCGAGGTTTCGCTTGCCGATGGGGTAAGCGACGATGTTGTGATAGTCGGTGAACTCCTTGCGCTCGCCATCCGGGCCCGATGACCATCGATTGGTGGCGATGCTGAAGTTGGTCACCGCCGTCCCGCTTGGCGTGTAGCGCATCTCGGGGTCCTTGGTGAGCCGGCCGATAAGCAGCGCCTTGTTGAGGTTTGACATTTAGGATTCCTCCCCATCCGCACGAGCTGCCGGAACCGCTACGGTCTCCGGTTCCACCGCTATGGGCTCAAGCACGACCTCCGCCGGCGGCGGCGCAACGGGGGTCACGACGACCTTCTCGGGCTTGCGCACGATGAGATGCCTCAGTACCTCCTCGGTGATCTTCAGAGCCGCCTCGAGCTCGGGCACCCGGCTGGGGTCGAACTGAAAGTCCTGAAGGACGTATGAGCCCTCCTTCTGGTGCTTGACCTCGTAAGCGAGCTTGCGCTTGCCCCACAAGTTGGTCCGCTCGATGGCACCGCCGGATCTTTCGATCAGCGTATTGACTCGCTTCACCGCGTCCTGAACCTTCTCGTCGTCCAGGTCTGCGCGAACAATGTAAAGAACTTCGTAATCCCGCAACGGGGACCTCCTTCCTATGGGTTCAGGCCCCGGACGATCGGTGGCGGAGTGCCCCGGTCGAGGCCAGAAAGGGTAGGCCGGTATTCTACCAGTGCTAATGGCAACGAAAACCCGAGCCAAGACCGCCGTGCGCCCAGGCACGGGGAAAGGCGGCCGGCGGCCGACGGTCAAGGTCAAGAGGGGCCGCGACATCCCGCTGCTTCCGATCGCGGTCGCGGCCATCCTGGTCGTCTTTATGGTCGGCCTGATCA
Source organism: Candidatus Dormiibacterota bacterium (assembly GCA_036513135.1). Taxonomy (GTDB): domain Bacteria; phylum Chloroflexota; class Dormibacteria; order Dormibacterales; family Dormibacteraceae; genus Palsa-870. The sequence continues at coordinate 6,552 of DATBZP010000035.1, forward strand.
TCTACGTGGTCGAGAACAACAAGTCCACTGCGCCCCAAACCGTGGCGGGCATCCCGTGCGACCAGGGAGAGCACTCGCAGGTGCACTACCACGCCGCCGTCCAGATCGTCGACCAGGGCAACGTGCATCCGATCCCTGACGGCGTCGGCATCATCACCGACCCGACATCGGCGGCCGTGACCTGTTACTACTGGCTGCACGTCCATACCGGCGAGGCGAACGTGGTCCACATCGAGGCGCCGGCGACCCAGACGTTCACTCTCGGCCAGTTCTTCGCCGTCTGGAGCAACTGGAGCAAGTTGAACGGTGGTGCGTCGCAGAACCTTGACGCCACCCACGTGTCGACCCTGACCCTGGCGGCGGGCCAGAAGCTCGTCGTCTATGTCGACCTGCAGGACGGCAAGGGCCCCCAGCCATACACGGCTGACCCGAAGGCGATCGTTCTCAGGGAGCACGAGGTGATCACGCTGGAGATCACGCCGCCGGAGGTCACACCGCCGCCTGCGTTCACGTTCCCGAGCGGGACTTAGCGTCCCTTTTCAGCGCACTTCGAGTAGAACGCGAGCCGCTCGGTAGTGCTCGAGTGCGTCGTGGCTGTTGGCGGCGCGCTGCGCCTGGTCGGCGAGCCGGAGGTGGGTTTTGACCGCGTCCGCGCCAAAGACGAAACGCTCGCCCCTCTCGACCGATCGAACGCGGTGCAGGCGGTGGCGGTCGTGGTGCGCGTTGATGAGCTCTTTCTCGCGCGACAGGATCTCCCCCGCCTCGGTCTCGCGCCCTAGAGCGCGGAGGGCCGCGGCCTGGCAGAGTCGCGCATCGGTGCCGAGCGGCCATTCAGTGGAATCGACGGCTGGATGCAGGGCGGCCAGCGCCCGGCGCGCGTCACCCCGCGCCAGGAGCACACGGCCTTTCTCGAGCGCCAGCTCACGTTCGACACCGGGCAGGTGCCCTTCCAGCAGGTAATCCACCTCCGTCCCGAGACGCCCGGCGATGACCCTGAGCACACGCGTGGAGGGCTGGCTGCGTCCGAGCTCGACCTGGTTCAGGAACGCGCGGCTGAAATCTTCGCCGCTGACTCTGGCGAGGCTCATGCCGCGCTCCTGGCGCACACGACGGATTCGCTGCCCGAGCGTTTCGTTTCGGGGCACTGTAAAGCCCTACTTTACAGGTAGTCGCGTGGATCCAAGCTTCGCGTGATGGTTGTGAAGTTCTCGAATCCGTCCTTCCGGACCATGCCGGTGTCCTCGATGCGCACGCCCCCAAGTCCCAACATGTAGAGGCCAGGCTCGACGGTGACGACGTCGCCTTCGAGCAGCACGTTCTCGTCCGGGCCGCGCAGCGAAGGGTCCTCGTGCACGTCGAGGCCGACACCGTGGCCGGTGGAATGGCTCATCCTGGCAACTCCCTCCGGACCCTCGAAGCCCTCGGTCGAAGTCCCGTAGCCGCGATCCACCAGCACCTTGCAAACGCCGTGATGAACCTCGCGGCCAGAGGCCCCGGCCTTGATCGACTCGATACCCGCGTCGAGCGCCTGCAGCACCGCCGCGTGCATGCGGCGGATCTCGTCCGGTATCTCGCCGACGACCACGGTTCGCGTGAGGTCGCCGTGATAGTGGCTCGTCCGGCTGGAGGGAAAGAGGTCGATGATGACCGGGGCGCCGGCCCTGATCGCGCCCTCACCGCGGAAGTGCGGCATCGCGCACTCGGGAGAGCCGGCGATGATCATTTCCGGGCACGCGAAGCCCTTCTCCCCCAGCAGCAGCGATGCGCGTCCGTACAAGCGCTCAGAAGTGAGAGGGCTGTCTTCGAGCCACAGGATCCCGTCTCTGATGTCTGCCTGGGCGAGCTGGCTCACCACCTCAACCACCGCCGCTTCCGCGGCTCGCTGCGACGCTTCGATGAACCGGGCTTCTTCGGATGATTTGTGGCGACGCTCCGCACGGAACAACCCGCGGTCGACTTCGACGTCAAGTCCCGCCGTCCGCAGCTCCTCAAGGTATCCGGCCTGAAGGCGGGGCGACACTCGCGCCGAGTCCAGCCCTCGCTCCCGCAGCAGTTTGGCTGCCAACCGAGCATGTGAGATAAACGGGCCGCTCTCTTCGAACCCGGCCTCGTCGAGCAGGAGTATCCGGCTTGCCTTGCTCTGCATGCGTGCGCGATCGATCTCGAGCGGGCTCGCGACCAGCAAGTCGTCGCCCTCGCCGAAGCGGACGTACAGGGCGGCTTCGACCGCGAATCCCGTGGCATAGGTGAAGTCGGCGTCGTCGTCGCCGCTTGGGATGAGGACGATCGGCTTCATCGGCTCGCCCGCGCGTGACGTTCGATCGCGGTCGCGAACAACGACGCCAGCGCGGCCGGCGCCAGCGAATCGACCTCTTCGGTGACCTGGACGGCGAGGCGCTTGGGGAGCTGCTTGCGCAACAGCTCAAGGTGCTGCTCGTAGACGCGTCCGAGCGAGCGGCGGCCGGCGTGGCCCTCGAGATTCAGCTTCTCCTGCACCTCATAGCCCCCTGTGTATGCGACCTCGTAACCAAGCTCGCGAAGCTGCACGAGGTCGCGGCGCAGGGTCCGCTCCGAGATCCCGGCTCGTTCCGCCAGCTCGAGGGGGTTGAGGCCCGGTTCGGCTATGACTGCGGAAAGGATCCGCAGGAGGCGGGCGAGCCGGCTGGCTCGATTCACCCCGCCAAAGCGGTGTTAGCCGATTTCTTCCCAGGAAGTTGCATTGCCCTCAAACGGGTCGGCCTCGGCCTCCTCCTGGTTCCCCACCTTCTGGTGGAACCTGCTCGCGATCATCTGGTACGCCATGGCCTTGGGGATGCCGAGCTTGGTGAGCGACTTCACCTCGTCGGCCATGACCTTGTCACGGGCTGCCTCGACCGCAGCCAGCACCTCTTCGATCGAAGCCGTCCTCTTCACCATAGGTAAGTGATGATACCCAAGCCAACCGGCACTTAACCGCGCCTTAGACTTGTCTTAGTGCCGGCAGCGGCCCGTGGTGCTGGGGGGTTGGATGGCCACTGAATACGCGTGCGACAAGATCAGGAACGTGGTCCTTCTGGGCCATTCGCATGACGGCAAGACCATGCTCGCCGAAGCCATGCTCTTCGCGTCCGGCGCAATCGCGCGAATGGGGGCCCCCGACCAGTCGACCGCGACCATGGACTTCGAGCCCGAAGAACACAAGCGAAAGATCTCGATCAACCTCGGGGTGGCCTTCGCGGAGCACAACGGCTTCAAGATCAACATCCTCGACGCGCCCGGGTTCTTCGATTTCGCGGGCCAGGTGCTCAGCGGGCTGCGCGTGGCGGAAGGCGCCGTGGTCGTGGTCGGCCCGAGCGACCACCTGGCGGTCGGAACGGAGGTGGCCTGGGAGCACTGCAATCGAACGAACAAGCCGCGCATCGTCGTGATCAACAAGCTGGACAAGGAGAACTCCGATTTCTATGGCGCGGTCGCGACGATGCGCGAGCACCTCTCGCCTCGTCCCTTTCCACTGCAGCTGCCAATCGGTTCAGAGCACGACTTCCGCGGCATCGTCGACCTCCTCCACCTCAAAGCCTTCGTGACGACGCCAGACGGCAAGGGCAGCGAGGTCCCCATACCCGACGACATGCAGAAGCTCGTCGAGCAATACCGAGGCCAGCTGATCGAAGCGGCTGCAGAGAGCGACGACTCGCTGCTCGAGAAGTATCTGGACGCCGGCACGCTGAGCGAGGAGGAGATTCAGCGCGGCCTGCGTGAGGGAATCCTCGCCGGGAAGGTCGCGCCGGTCGTGTGCTGCTCGGCGACCAAGCTCCTCGGCGTGCGGACGTTGATGTCCACGATCACGGAGCTGATGCCACCGCCAGACGTGCAGCCCGACAAGCCCGCAAAGGCATTCGTGTTCAGCACCGGCGGCGACCAGTTCGGTCGAGTCAGCTACTTCAAGGTTGTATCCGGCACGATCAAGGTTGACGCTCACCTGCCCAACCTGACCCGCGGCGGCGAAGAAAGGCTCGCGCAGATCTTCTTCCCGCGCGGCAAGGAACACCTTGCCACCACAGAGGTGCGGGCCGGCGACATCGGCGCGGCGACCAAGCTGGCCCACACGCTCACCGGCGACACGCTCGGCTTGAAAGACGGCGGCCCCCTACCGCCTCTGGACCTTCCAGGACCCGCATACACGCTGGCGATCACACCGAAAGCCCGCGGTGACGAGGAGAAGATCTCCAGCGGCCTCGCCCGGCTGAGCGAAGAGGACCCGACGCTACACGTGGAGCGCCTCGAAGAGACCAAGCAGCTTGTCATTGCGGGGCTCGGAGATGTCCACCTCGACGTCATCCTCGAGAAGCTCAAGCGCAAATACGGGGTGGAGGCGACGACCCAGGCCCCGCGCGTGGCCTACCGCGAGACCGTCTCAAGCCACAGCCGGGCCGAGGGCCGCCACGTCAAGCAGTCGGGTGGCCATGGCCAGTACGGGGTATGTGTCATCGAGGTCGCTCCGACCAAGCGCGGCGAAGGCTTCGTATGGGAGGACAAGGTCTTCGGCGGCGCCATACCCCAGAACTTCCGGGCCTCGGTCCAGAAAGGGATCGTCGACAACATGGGCAAAGGCGTGGTCGCGGGATACCCGATGGTCGACGTCCGGGTGACGCTCGTGGATGGGAAATATCACGCCGTCGACTCGAACGACATGGCCTTCCAGATTGCCGGCTCGATGGCCATTCGCAAGGGAGCTCTGGAGGCGGGTCCGGTGCTGCTGGAGCCAGTCGTCGAAGCGAACATCCGCGTCCCCGAGAAGAACCTCGGCGCCATCATGTCCGACATCAACGGACGTCGCGGCAAGATCCTCGGGACCGAACCAGACGATGGCTATGAGAAGGTGCATGCCACGGTTCCAGAGCACGAGATGCTGCGTTTCGCCCTCGACCTGCGCTCGATCACGCAAGGCCGAGGCACATTTCAGCAAAAGTTCTCTCATTACGACGAGATGCCTGCACACCTGGCCAAGACGATCATCGAAGAGTTCCAAAAACAGCACGAAGCGGCAGGCTGATGGCTTCGGCCGGTGGTCGTGGGCTGAGCGCACCAAGCGATCACGACGTCTGCGTGATCGGCGGCGGCGTGACCGGAGCGGGCATCGCGCGCGACCTGTCGTTGCGCGGCCTTTCCGTGCTGCTGCTGGAGAAGGGCGACTGGGGCGGCGGGACGAGCGGCGGATCCAGCTGGATGATCCACGGCGGACCTCGGTACCTCGAGTTCGACTGGGATACCACGCGCCTTTCCACCCGAGACGCGGGCTACATCGTGTCGATCGCGCGCAACCTCGTTTACCGGGTCGTTTTCATCATCCCGGTGCTCCCACACGACCGTAACAACATCGAGCGGATGGAGACGGCTATGGAGGTTTACGACCGCTTCCAGCCGCTCAAGAAGGCCAATCCGCACCGGCGGCTCACCGCGGCGGAGGCAAGACAGGCCGAGCCCGGCCTCTCACCGGACGTGATAGGCGCCGTGACCATGGAAGAGTGGGGCGTCGACCCCCACCGGCTCGTTTACGCAAACGTCGAGGATGCCGTGGCCCACGGCGCGCGGGCTTTGAACCACACGAAGGTCGTCGACCTGGTTCGCGATGGGGACAAGGTGATCGGTGTGCGCTACCGCGCCTCAGATGGCGCCACGACAGAGGCGAGAGCTCGAGTCGTCGTCAACGCGACCGGGCCATGGTCGCCGGTGGTCAGCGGGATGGCCGGCCTGACCGTGAAGCTGCGCCCGGCCAAGGGGATCCACCTCGTCTACCCGCATCGAATCTCCAATTTCTCGATCAGCGCCGAGTCGGTCGACGGCCGCGACCTCCTGATGGTGTCGCACGGCGGTTTCACCTTGCTCGGGACAACCGACGACGACTTCTACGGCGACCTCGACTCGGTGGATGTGCTCGAGGACGAGGTCGACTACCTCCTACAGGCGTTCGAGCGCGTCTTCCCCTCGATCAGGGCTTACCGGCCGGTGCGGGCGACGACGGGCGTACGCCCAACGCTGTTCAAATGGCGGCGCTACGAGGACGAGCTCTCGCGTCGATACCAGGTCATCGACCACGCAGCCGAGGGCATCGCAGGCTTCGTGACGATCGCCGGCGGCAAGCTGTCGATGTATCGACTGATGGCCGAAGAGACCTCTGATGCAGTCTGCCGCAAGCTCGGGCACCAGGCTCGATGCACGACAGCCACGAGCCCCTTGCCTGGCAATGAGACGGACATGGAGCCACCTGCGGAGCTGGCCCGCCGTGTCGGCCTACCGGCGCTGGCTGTGCTCAAGCTGCAGAGCCGCCACGGTTCCCGGGCGGAAAAGATCCTGGACAGCGGGCGCGCCGGGAGGCTCGTGTGTAGATGCGAACCGATGACCGAGGCGGAGCTCGCTTATGCAGCACGGCACGAGCAGGTGCGCTCCCTCGCTGATGCTTTTCGACGCGTCGGCCTGGCGGCGGGCCCGTGTGCCGGCGCCGCCTGCGTGATGCGCGCGGCAGAAGTGATCGGTGGTGAGCTGGGGTGGAGCGCCTCGCAACGATTTGACGCGGTGCGCGAGTTCGTGCGCGGCGCATGGTTGGGCCGGGCGCCCGTGTTGGGCCACGCGGGATGGGCGCAAGAAGAGCTTGCGCAGGGCGCGATGCGTGGACTTCTGAACTAGTGTTCCGCCACTGACCATGGGCCGCACTGACTCGCTCGCCAAGCTCGCCTTCGCTTACGGCGTTCACCTCACGCGCCGGCGGCTTACGCGTCCCCGCTCGCAGCTCGGAGACCTGCTCGAAACCTATTCATCCGACGGCATTCGCGCCCTGCAGCCCTCGGAGCGCGAGCGACATCCGCATCTCATCGGCTGCATCAACTGCGGTCTGTGCGCACTTGCCGCGGGACGCATGGGCAAGACGCGCTTGCCCGATGTGGCGTCCTCCTATATGCGTCTCTATGCGCGCTTGGGAGAGGCATCCTCCGACATCGAAGGCGACGAGCCGGACCTCAAGGCCGCGGCATCCGCTTGCCCGGTCGGTGTCCCGCTGGACGAGGTTGCGGCCATCGTTCGCCGCATGGCGGCGGGCTGAGGCCGAGGAGCGACCCTCCAGGCACCGACTCCGATCCGGATCACTTGTTCAACCGGCCTGTTGGAGCCGCCCTACGCGCCGGCCGGCTGAAAAGCGCCCTGGGCGCCGGCGCCGCGATGATCCAGCAGCCTGACCATCTATGCATAGCACCGCACCCGCTGGACGGTTGGCTGCGTCCCGCTCGGTGAAATCGAGCTTGTATCCGCCGGCCGCGGCGACAGGACGTGGAGTGCCAGGGGTTGCGAGTTATCCACATTTTGTATACAGTCTGGGGATATCACACAACATCTAGCGCCAATGGTCAATAGGCTCTTTCGCCGGCTACGCCGCTGGTCGGCCGCTGAGTCGGTCCTGACGCGAGTCGCGGGACAGTTCACAACCTGGCCCGCCGATGACTTCGGGAGGTTCGTCAGCGCTTCGATCGGAACCGGGATGGCTGGGGCGATCCCGGTGCTGCCGCCTCCACTCGAACCTTTGCGGCCGCCTCCACCCACCTCGATGGCACCGGAAACCTTCGAGATGCGCTTCATGAGGCTTCATGCAGAAGGACGGTTCGACGAGATGTGGGAACTGCTTGCGGAAGATGCCCAGCGGGCGTGGGGAGGGCGCGACACCTTCATGAGGGATATGCCGCGGCTGGATGACGATGTCGAGCTGCTCGACATGCAGGTCGTCAGCGTCAAAGTCCTCGAGGGTTGGACCGATCAAGCGCACCAGCGCACGTACAGCAACGTGGCGCGGATGGTGATGCGCTATCGGGTTCGCCAGCAGTGGCGGGAGTGGACATTCGATCGACAGGTCCACCTCGTGCCGGCGGCCGGTGGATGGCGAACATTGTGCTACCCGACAAGAGCTAGAACTGCGGTGGGGCGCTGATATAGTGGGTTGCCAGCCATGCTTCAAGAGACGGTTGAAGAGCAGCAGCGAGATCTGCGCTGGCATCGCAGGAGACAGCGTGCAATGACGCCCCGCCGCCTGCTTCAAGAGTCGGATGAGCTGCTCTACTGGGTCGAGGAGTGTCTCGTCCAGGAAATTCGCATTGTGCCTGGTTGGTTGGTCGCGAGGCTCATGGTCGTGCTTCGGCACGCGCATCCGGAACTACCTGGACGCCTGGGTCGCGAGCGGCGACCTGAGCAGGTGATGGAGATCATCTACGACGCGCAGGCGGCCATGATGGCGCAGGCTTGCAAGAACCGCGGTCCTGCCGAGGTGATCCCGTTGTTTGCTCGCGCCCGCGAGCGAATGCTCAGAGAAGCCGCGACGCTTTAGCGGCAGACCAGGTGCGGGTCGACCTCCACCTTCACTCGGACTACTCGCATGACGGCCAGAGCTCGCTGGACGAGTTGATTCAGCGCTGCGCCGGTTGTGGCCTGGACCGCATCGCATTGACTGACCACAACACTGTGGAAGGAGCGCGCGCACTGGCAAAGATGGCGCCCGAGTTGGCCATCATCGGCGAGGAAGCCAAAACGCAAGAGGGTGAGGTGATCGGGTTGTTCATCACCAGACGCCTCCCGCCATTCCTACCGGCGGAGGATGTGATGGACATGATCCACGGCATGGGCGGGCTCACTTACATGCCGCACCCGGTTGACCGCCATCGCTCGCATTTCAGCCCAGAACGCATCGTTGAGCTTGCGGATCGAATCGACATCATCGAGACCTACAACGCATGGTGCGAGCCGGACGCAAACCGGGCCGCGGCACGCCTCGCGGTCGACCTGGGCAAAGTCACTGCAACAGGCTCGGACGCGCATGCTGCTCACGAGCTGGGACGGAGCTGGATGGAGATCGAGGACTACACGAGCCCACAGGACTTCCTGAAGAAGCTGCGGCATGCCCGACATGTGGTCACGGCAAGCAGCGGCACTGGGCGCCGTGCCTGACAAGCAACGACAGCTTCTGGTCGCGGGTTCAGTCGCGCTCGACACGCGCGACGGCCCCTTTGGCAAGGTTGAAGAAACGCTCGGCGGCTCGGCCGTGTACTTCGCACTCTCGGCGAGCTTGATCCTTCCGGTCAAAGTGGTCGCTCCGGTCGGTGTCGACGGGGCCAAGCGTGTCGCGCAGGCCTTCAGCGGGCGCCCCATAGACATCGAGCTGCTGGAGATCCTCGAAGCTCCCACGTATCGCTGGCGTGCGCATCAGGAGCACGGGCGCAACGTCGATCTCGGCAGCAGCGACGACATCTACGACAGCTGGTCGCCCTCCCTGCCCGAAGGCTTCGAAGGGTGGGCGTTTGTGGGCTCGATGCGCCCGGACCGCCAGGCGCAGCTCATGAAGATGCTTGGGGCCGTTGAGCTCCTCGCCGCCGACGCGATGCTGTCTTACGTCCTCGCCCGGCCGCCCGAAGCACGGGACGTGCTGGGCAGGGCCGGCTGGTTCTTCTGCAATGAGGAGGAATTCGCTGCGCTGGGCGGAAAGGATCCAGACGATTTTCGCCGGCGGTGGTGGCTGCAAGGCCTCGTCGTCAAGGCGGGTGCGCGTGGCGTCACCGCGTACCAGGAGGACCAGGTTGTACGGGTCCCTGCTCTCACCGACCGGCCGGTCGTAGACACGACCGGCGCGGGTGATGCGTTGGCAGGGGGAATGCTCGCACGCTGGTTGAGCAATGGCGGACTGCGTGGTGGTTTGCAGGATGCCCTTGTGTGGGGCGTGGCCTGCGCTTCGATCACCACCTCAGCGATTGGTGTGAAAGGCATCGCAAAGGCCACTCGCAAGGAATTGGAGGAGCGCGTGACCGAGGTGGAGGAATGCCTGCGCCGCGAATCGTGATCATCAACGGTGACCTGGTCGAGCAGCACGTCGGCGCAATCGTCAATGCAGCGAACAACGACCTCGTGCTCGGGGCCGGTGTGGCGGGAGCGATACGCACGCGTGGGGGAGCCACGATCCAGGAGGAGTGCGACGCGCATGGACCGATCAACGTCGGCGAGGCGGCCATCACTGGGGCCGGAAATTTGCCGGCGCACCACGTGATTCACGCGGCGAGCATGGCGCTCGGAGGACGCACGACCGCGCATTCGCTTAGGTCTTCGATGGACCATGCGTTTCGTTTGGCGCGCGAGCATGATGTGCGCTCCATCGCCATTCCCGCGGTAGGCACGGGCATCGCGGGGTTTGCGATGGATGAGTGCGCGCGCGTGATGGCGGGCTGTCTCCGCGCTGCATTGGTCGGCGGGTGGGCGCCCGACGAGGTCCGCTTCGTGCTTTTCGGCGAGGCTGCAAGGCAAGCATTTGAGGCCCCGTTCAGGGTGGCTTTTGATCCCCTTTGAGGCCCCCGGACCCGAATTCAGTTTGAATTGGGGTTGTATTGGGCAAACACCCACCCCTAGAATGGGCAGGTCCGCCCCCGAATCAGAATCTCGTATAAGGACGGTGACTACTTGGAAGGCTACTGCTTGAAGGACAAGAAGAAGGTCGAAATGAAAGACCCTCAGCCGATCACGATGAAGAATGGGAAGCCGGCAACAGTTGGTACGTGTCCCAACTGCGGCACCAAGATCTACAAGATCGGCAAGGCTGTATAACCAGGCTTCGACAAGAAGGGCCGCTCAATGTGAGCGGTCCTTTTTCGCGCCAGGCGCGTAAAGGTTGGCCTTCCGATTGCCTTTTTGGATCAGGTGGTGATCGGAGGCTCCAGCGCAGCAAGCAGGACGTCGGTGGCCGAAACCGCTTCGTCGACCCCTAGCATCTTGAAGATCTCCACATTGGAAGGGTTGTTGACCCGCGCGATGGTCTTCTTGACATTGAAATGCTTCTTGGCCATCTGCAGGGCGATGAGATTGTCCTCGTCATCGGCGGTGACGGCGACGATCGCGTCAGCGCGCTCGATACCCGTCTGCGAGAGGAACTTCACCTCGCATCCATCTCCTCGCATCACGATGCTCCCGAGCTGAGTCTCCAGCCAGTCGGCCCGCCGCGACTCTCTTTCGATGAGGGTCACCTCGTGTCCGCGCTCGAGAAGATCCCGCGACATGTAATAGCCGACCGTGCCACCGCCGACAACGATCACATACATCTAATGTGCTTCCAGCAAGGTCTTCTCGATGTGCTTCGCGCCCTCGATGGTCGGACAGATCGTGTGGAGGCCAAGCTTCTCGTACGCCTCGGCCCGCTCGGGGTCATAGATGCGGGCAACGACCCGTGGGACCTTGAAGACGTGTTTGGCGACCTGCGCGGCCATGATGTTGCGGTTGTCGCCCTCCGTCACAGCGACGAAGCCGTCGGCGTCTTCTATGCCGGCCCTTCTGAGGACGTCGGCATCGGTACCGTTGCCGACGACCTGGTCGCCCTTGAAATCGGTGGTCAGCACACCCCGAGAGGCGGCTCGTGAAAACTGGTTCGGGTTCCGGTCGATGATGACCACCTGGTGGCCCGATCGATCCATGTCAGCGGCAATCTGCGACCCGACCCGCCCACATCCCACGATCAGCAGCTTCAAGGCTGGTTGATTATAGGAGGCTCTCGTAGCGCCTCCGGCCGGGCTTGGTTAGGATTTGAATGCTTGCGCTTCCCCTTCACGTTCATGGGTTTCATGGCGCTCGGTATCGGCCTGTGGGTGCTGGTCTACCTGGTTGGCCATCGAGAGCTCGAGCCTGCTTCGCGGGGGATCGGGCTGGCGACGGTCGCCCTCTCGTGGGGCTTGGCGGCCTATGTCCTCATCCGGCGGGCGAGAAAAGGCCCTCAGCACTGATGGCTGACCATTCACACCCACCGACCTCGAAGAAGGTGCTGGTCGCCGTCGGCGGCCAGGGAATCGACACGGAGACCGTGCGGCTCGCTTGCCGAATGACGGACGCCCAGGGCGGGAGGCTCTACGCAGTCCACATCATCGAGGTGAACCGGTCGCTGCCGCTGGGGGCGGTGCTGGATGACGTCGTCGAACGAGGCGAGAAGATCCTGGACGAGGTGGAGCAGCTGGCGGCGCAATCTCAGCTGCCGGTCGAAACGGAGCTCGTCCAGGCGCGCGATACGGGCCCTGCGCTCGTGGACGAGGCTGTCGAATGGGGCGCGGACCTGATCGTGATGGGCCTGCCGTACAAACGGCGATTCGGAGAATTCAACATGGGCAAGACCGTTCCGTATGTCCTGAAGAACGCCAACTGCCGGGTGATGCTGTTTCGGGAGCACCGAGAACACGCGGACTGAGCAAAGCGTCGCCGTAGCACGCTAGAAAGCTCAAGCGAGCTTGACCATCCAGCTTGTTAAGGTCAAGTCGAGATGACTCGCGCGACCCCTGACCGGCCGCACTACTTCCGTCGCTTCTGGGCCGAGCTCGGTCGGATCGGCGGTGAGCACGACGCCTTCATCAAGGTGATCATCGTCGAGCGCATCGTCAAGGCGATCGTTCTGATCGCTCTCGCGATCGGCCTGCTGGTAGCCGGCGAAAAAGGCCTGCTCACGACTTGGGCGCGGTACGCGCAGGACGAGCTGAACCTCGAAGCCGGGCACAGTGTGATCATCCAGCTCCTGCTGCGGTTACTGCTCCTGGTCGGCACGTTCAATCACGTCACGGTGCTGGCCCTCGGCGCAATCGTGTACGCCCTGCTCGAGGGTACTGAGGGAGTGGGGCTGGCGATGCGCCGCCGCTGGGCGGAGTACCTCACGGTGATCGCGACAGGAATCCTTATCCCGTACGAGGCTTATGAGGTGGTTCACAGCCCGACGCTTTTCAAGGTCGGCGCCCTGCTGCTGAACCTAGCTGTCGTGGGCTACCTGGCCTACCGCAAGCGCCTGTTTGTCGGCATCTGAAGCGGGCGTCAGCCACGAGCACCTGAAGCCGGCGCGGTGGCTCACGTACCTGACCAGTGCGGCTAGGGTCTTGAACCCGTACACCGTCGACGTCAAAAAGCTCACCGAGCTCGCGTCTTCGTGGTATTTGCCGATCGCGGGGACCTCGCCGATCTTGAATCCAAAGGCCGCAGCCTGGATCAGCACCTGTGTGTCGAAAACGAAGTCATTGCTGTTTTCGAGAAACGGTATCGCCTCGAGAAAGCCCCGCGAATAGGCGCGGTAGCCGGTGTGGTACTCGGACAGGTGCAATCCGAGCACTCGGTTCTCGGCCGTGGTCAAGAAACGATTACCAATACGCTTCCACCACGGCATGCCTGCCTTCGCCGGGTCGATGCCAAGCCACCTCGACCCCAGCACGATGTCGGCCTCGCCTTTCTCGATGACTCGGCAAAGATTGGGGATGATCGCCGGGTCGTACTGGCCGTCAGGGTGCAGCATGACCACCACGTCGGCACCCATCCTCAGCGCCTGGCCGTAGCAGGTCTTCTGATTCCCGCCATAGCCCAGGTTGCGCGTGTGGCGAATCACATCCAGCCTCAGAGCAGTGGCGACGCTGACGGTTGCGTCGGCACTCGCATCATCGACGAGCAGGATCCGGTCAGCGTGACCCGGTGGGATATCGCCGACCACCTCCTGCAGGGTCTTCGCAGCGCGGTAGGCGGGTAGGACGATGACACGGCGAGGTCGCGGCCCGCTCCATGTCAGCTCGCCAAGCGGAACCGGATCCGGCCGCACGGACATGCGTTCGAATGTCAGGTAGGCGGCCACCAGCAATGCCCCCAGCGCTGCGGACCACAGGTTGATGGCAAGTGTCAGATTGATCGCCGCATACGAAGCGGCCAAGACGACCGCCGCAGCTCGCGGCCACCGCAGCTGGCCGGCCAACGAAAGATCGGCCAGCGCAAAGCCGGGGATGACCAGGAGCGCCAGGTCGTGAACGTTTTGGTGAGGGCTCAACACAAGCGAGGCGGCGACCGCCAGGGCGAAGTCCAGCCGTGGCTTGTCGGGGCGCCAGCTGAGAGAAAGCGCCACCAGCGCCAGCAGGAGGACCAGGATCACTAAGGCCACCACCTTTCCGCCACCTGGCAACGCTTCGAGAATGTTGCGGAGCGAGTAGACGGCGGTGTCCGAGTAAACGAGGGCGCCGCCCGCCTGAAGCTTGCCACCAAGCGCCCAGATGCCGACTGCGCCCAGGTAGCCCCAGACGGCACTGAAACCGAAACCGACCACCGAGACGATGCCAAGCGCCGCCACCACAGCTGCAAAACCCGCGAGTGCACGCCATGCGCGACGGGCAAGGAAGAGCACGGGTATCAGAAGGAGAAGCTGCGGCTTGGCGAGTGCAAGGGCGCTGAAGATGCCGGCCCAGCCGTGCCGGCCTCGTGCCCAGGCTGTATAGGCAGCCGCCAGCGGCACCAGGACGACGAGGTCGGACTGTCCCTGCAGCACGGTCACGAACAGCGGGAAGAAGCCGGCGATCAGGGCGGCGGCCACGATCGCGGCGCGACCGTGGATCCGCAGGCTGTTCCAAACCAAGAGGGCGATCAGGGCCGCGGCCAGCAGTAGATTGAACGCGGCCATGGCGTAGTAGGCCTGGCGGTAGCTCAGCGCGGCGAGGGGCGCGATGAGCAGGGTGTAGTAAGGCGGGTGATAGTACGGGAGCACGATGAACCGGTCGGGAGGTTGCCCTGTGACCTGCAGCTCGAACTGCTTCTGCAATGCGAGGTCGTAAACCGCAGAACCGCCCTTGAGGACGTACAGCTTCGCGGCCGAGTAGAACGAGAAGAAGTCCGGTCCCAAGAGATTGCCCCGGACAAAGCTGACCCAGTAGGCTACCCAGAACACCAGCGAACCGACGCCTGCTCCGGCCGCTGCAGCGTAAGCAAGACGCCGCCACCTCTCGGTGAGGCGCCGGCTCATCGCCCTGTTTCGAGTCGGAGTGCGAAACGTTCCGGGAGCTTGGCTTTCCTGATCGCGCGCTGCGCGCCCTTGATGTCGTACCGGACGCGCCGGAACTCGAACGTCTGCAGGTCGGTGTCCCAAACGCCATAGCTCGCGGTCGGGCTGCCGTCTCTTGGCTGCCCGACGCTGCCAGGGTTCACCAGCGCTGGCCCGTGGAGGTGGAAGGTGTCAACGCGGTACTCATGGGTGACGGCGGCATCTGACATCCCGAAGATTCCGGGCACGTGAGTGTGTCCATGGAAACAGATACCACCATCGAGCAGCTCCAGGTTCGCATGGGCGACTGCTGTGTCCAGCACGTACTCGTAGATGTGATCGCGCGGGCTCGCGTGCACCATCAGAACTTCGTGCTCGACGTGGCTGTCCGGCAATCCGCGGAGCCACGCCAGGCGCTCCTCACCGATGACATCGACCGTCCAGCGGACTACAGAAGCGGCGTCTTCGTTGAACCATTCAAGTATCTCGGGATCCGTGCACGCGCGGTCATGATTGCCGACGAGGGTCATCCAACCTCGGTGCACGACCTCGTCCATGCAACGCTTCGGATCGCCTCCGTAACCCACCACGTCGCCCAGGCAGAGCGTTTCGTCGACGGGCGGACAGTCGCGCAGCACCGCGTCCAGCGCGTGCCAATTGGCGTGAATGTCCGAAAAGATCGCAATTTTCAAGCCGGCTTCTCATAGAGGCGCGGATAGATGTGGTCGAACAGGATGCGAAGAGTGGCCGCAATCGGAACGGCGACGAACATGCCAAGGATCCCCGCCCAGCTGAAACCGGCGATGAAAGCGACGATGACGAGGATGGGGGATAGGCGCACCGCATCGCCCATCAGTTTTGGGTAGACGAAGTTGAGGATGACGTTCGAGATCAGGAAGTAGATGATGGCGATCAGAAACGCCTTGACAGGGCCGGCGGCCAAGGCGACGAGGATCGCGGGAACCGCACCGATGAAGGGGCCTAGGTAAGGGATCAAAGCGGTGATCCCGGCGATCAAACCCAGGGCGATCGCATCCTGGACTCCCAACACAGCGCACGCTATGCCAGACACGACCCCGATCAGTGCGGCGATGATCAGCTGGCCGCGCATATACGCGTAGAGCATCTTGCGCACTTTGCGCCAGATCTGGTCGAAGTCGGTCCGGTAATCATTCGGCACGAGACGGCGGAGCACGCGCCTGAAGGCTGCCGCGTCGAGCGCAAGCAAGAACGCCACGATGAACATCAGGACCAGCTGGAGGATCGTGGTCAGCGCAGTCAATCCAATCGTCACTGCGTTTCCGAACTGGCCAAGCAGGTAATCCTTCATATGCGAGCTGATCGTTTCCGTCGCGCCTTTCACATCGATCGTGATGCCGAAAATCTGGATCGGCGATCCCTGCAAGCTGTTGATCCGGTCCTGAGCAGCGGTGGCCAAGCTCGGAGCTTGGCGCTGCAGCTGGCCGACCTCATTGACCGCCAGGGGGACGATCAGGAGCACCAGACCCGCCATGACGATGATGATCACGAGAAAGACGATCACGATCGCGAGCACCCGCGGGATGCCGAGGCCGACAAGGCGCGCCACCGCGGGCTGGATCAGAAACGCGATCGCGGCCCCCAACACGAATGCGCCGAGGAAATCCCGCAGCAGATAGAGCACGATGACCGCCACGACGAGCGCTGCGAATCCGAAGGCGATCTGGAGGTATCGGCGACGACGCTTCGGATCGAGCGCCAAAGCCGAAACCATCACCGCCGCCAGAGCGGCCGGCTCGTCAGATTCGCCCTCGTGGGGAGCCCCATGCGGGCTCGAACGCACGTTACGCAATCACCGCAGTATGACGAGGTAACTCACGCCGGGAGCCTGCTTACGTCTTTGCCTGTTGATGGGCCCCGGCCGCCAGGAGCGTGGCCTCCTCGTAAGCCGCCCCATGAAGGGGATTGGTGGTGCTGCGGCCCGCTGCGATCGCATACATGGCTAGAAGCACAAGTCCGACGCCAATGACCCCGTACGCGACCAGAGGACTGTAAGCCTGGGTAATGAGCCCGCCTGCCGCGGCGCCGACGATGCTGGCCGTCTGCACCAGCCCGAACCGTGTGGCCATCACGCTGCCGCGGTTGGAGGAGTCTGCGGCCTCTAGCACTGCGGTTTGATTGGCGACCGCGTAGATGGGGTTGCCGATCGAAGCGATGAAGAGAGCGATTCCGATCCACATAAACGGAGGGTCCATCGGCAACAAGGAGCTCATTGCGATTGCGAGTGAGAAGACTCCAGTAAGAAACAGGCCGGCGCCGACAGTGCGCATCGTGCCGATTGCGCCAAACCTTGAGACGACGATCGAGCCCGCAAAAATGCCGAGGGAAAGCAACAGCTCCAAGGTCGAATACGTCTGTCCTCCGTGAGTTGCCGCTATCGACCCGACGATGTTCTTCTGGTAGGCAAGAGAAAGTAGAGCCGGATAGCTGATTGGGATGAAGAATGCGGCCAGCGCTCCTATGACGAGGTGGGGGCGGACGGCCACAATTGACCAGGACCGGCGTAGCGCGCCCGATACCGAGGCAGCCGACGTTCCCCCTCCCAAATTGGGGATGCTGACGACGATCGCGGCTGCAAGTGCGAAGGTTATGGCGTCCGCAACGAACAGCAAGTTGGTGGACTTCGGCGACAGGGCCAAAATAGCGCCCGCCAGCCCAAACCCAACGGCACCTGCCAGCATCGTTGTCGCCGCCACGATTGCATTTGCCTTTCCAACCTGCCCGGCCGGAACAAGCCCAGGTATCGCCGCTTGACGTGCCGGCTGGACAATCGCGTTGATACACGCGAGGAACAGGAGAATCGGGTAGATCAGCCACCAGCGTGAATGCACTCCGATAAGGAATGGCGTTGCCAGCAACATTGCCGCGCGTGCGAGCTCCAGGCCGACCACCAGTCCGCGTCGAGGAAGTCGGTCCGCAACCCCACCCAGCGCGCTGCTTACGACGATGGTGCCCAGTGCCTGGACTATGAACCCGAGCGCGACAAATCGAGGGTCGGGGATGGCCAGGTAAATTGAAACAAGCGTGGCCACCTGAGTAAGCGGGTCCCCCAGCGCCGATATCCCGATGGCGGTGATCAAGCTGCTGAATCCAGGATTAGATCGGAGAACCCTCATGGTTGTGACTCGCCGTGGAACTTCCGGACGATTCACAACGTCCAGAGGCTTAAGGCCATGAAGCTCTCGAAGCGCATCGACCACATTGGGGTCGTACCAGTGATCGGCGCGCCGGCTTATGTCCTCCACGCCTTCGATGGGATTCATCAATGAAGGTCGGTAGAGCCGAGTGCCCGTAATCGTGTCGAAAGAATCGGCGACCGCGAGGATGCGAGCCCCGAACGGAATAACGTCGCCTTTGAGTCCTGCGGGATAGCCCGACCCATCCCAGCGTTCGTGATGGTGCCGGACGATCGGCGCCACCTCTCTGAGCGCAGAGTGCTGCGCGATCATTTCCGCCCCGATGTCGGGGTGGCGTCGCATGATCTCCCATTCCTCCTCGTTGAGCGGTCCAGCCTTGTTGAGGATGTCGTCACGCACGCCGATCTTTCCGAGGTCGTGCAGCGAGCCCGCGGTTCGAATGAGCTCACACTCCCGATCGCCGAGTTCCAGGTGTTCTCCCAATTTGCCGGCAAGCTCCGAGACCCGTTTCGAGTGAGACTCCGTGTATTTGTCGCGGGCGTCAAGCGCCTGAGCAGCAAGGTCCAGCGTCTGATCTTTGAGCAGGGTCTGTCTCTGGGCGTCCGCGACATTGCCACGCACAGCGAGGACGAAACCAAACAGACCGGGCGCAATGATGTAACCCACAGGAAAGGGTTTGGCCTGGAGAAGGAGATACAGAATTCCACCTGCGAAGCTCAGCACGAGGGTCGCGAGCAGAGTGGACACGCCCACGTTCTGCGCGACCGTATTCCAGAAGGATGTCCTCCCGATGAACGAAAACACGATGGTCGTAATGAAATAGTTAAGCCCGACGGACGCCAGGGCGTAAATCGCTGTACGAACTGGCACGGCCCACCAGTCCACCTTAAGGTCCCCAATGGAATAGACCGCGATGGAGGGAAGCACATGCGCGATGGCAAACAGTGCGCGATTGAACAGGAAGCTGTACCAAGGAATTGATTTGCCTGGTACTCGGCCATCAAAAATTGCGAGCCAGGCCACCAATCCGACGCCGAGCCCAGGTGAAAATAGGCCGGTGGCTATGAGTAGCGGGTCACCTACGGTCTGGTGTCCAGTTCTCCACGGAATTGGCCTTAGAAAGGCTATCTGAGTACCGATTGCCAGGTATAAGAGGGTGGGTATGTCCGACACGGACGGACGGTGAAGTAACCAGCCGAGTGGCAGCATCCCGATCCCAATTGCCCACACGAGGATCAGATAGACCCGGGCAGACCAAGGCAGTACTCGAAAGGCAGTCACCGCGGAGATTCTAGACCGCCAATTCGCGTTCGGAGCCAGCCTAGCGCTGGTTCCCAAACGCGAGCAAGCCGGTGCTGGCCGGCTTGCTTCAGCCTACATAACCCAACCGCCGACTACCCGCTGCCTACTTGAACTCCGCAGTAGTCGCTTGAACATGCGCATCATTTCGAGTTCCTCCTATCCCCTTAGATTTCCCTGCGTTCCGGCTGCGTTTTCCAGGTCACTGTCGTTGTCACAGTGTCCCGGTATGGCCCTTCTGGGGAAATCGTCAAATTCCATGGCACACTCATGGAAATCCATGGTTAGGGCCAGTGGAGATTGATGAACCTACAGGTCGGCCAGTGTGATCAGACCAAATTTCAAGGCCGAACTGACCGCCTCACCTCGGTTGGTCGCGCTCAGCTTCCGAAAGATGTTGTGAAGGTGTGTTTCGATTGAGGGAGCGGCCAGACCTAGGTCCACTGCCATTCGCTTTGTGGTGTGTCCCTTCGCGATACCTCGAAGAATCTGCATCTCCCTGGATGTCAGCGGAACCAGGTTGCTTCTAGACAGAGGAGTCGATTCCGCCACCCGGCGGAGAACCTCCGGGATCATCTTGCGAGGTACGGGGCTCTCGCTCCGGAGGGCCGACAGAAGGGCGTGCTGAAGCTCGCCTGGCCCGGCGTCCTTCAGCACGTAGCCCGAGCAGCCAACCTGCATCATTCGCAATAGATCGTCGCTGGATTCCGATACAGTCCAAGCCACGACTTTGGTTTCGGGATATTTGTTGAGCACCGCTTTCGCCGTGGCCGGACCATCCATCTCGGGCATGTGTACGTCCATCAGGATCAGATCGGGCTTCAGTGCATCGATTACGTTGAGTGCTTCCGCGCCGGAAGAGGCTTCACCGACCAGCCTCAAATTCGAGGCTGAGCTGAGCATCGCCCGAGCTGCAACGCGCGGTAGGACGCTGTCGTCCACGACCAGTACTCGGAAGATCTTTCCGTCCGGCGAAGCCTTCTCGATGGCGGCAGCTTAGCAAAGAAGAATATGTCCCGATTCGCGCGGTCGTACGGGTACTTAGCGATTCTGTCAGCCGTAGTCGCTCTTATCAACGTTCTAGCTCGCCAGCACAACGCCGCGCGCCCCGATGACCCACTCGTAGTTCTATATCTCTGTGTCGCCGCGGGATTACTAAATATTCCTCACGTCCGTATCGAGCAGGGTCGTCTCACCCTTGTCGGCATCATATGGATGGCGGCGGCTGTGCTGCTCAATCCCCTGGACGCAACCGTTGTCGGCCTCGCATCCTCCGCGTCGCTGTTCGGTCGCGGCGCCTTTCCAATCGTGGGAAATGCCGTGTTCTCAGCCACCATCATTTGTCTCGGTTCGATAGTCGCGGCAGAGTTTCGTACTGGAAGCACACTTGCTCTTGCTCCGCGAGTGTTGGCCATTGTTACCTGCTTCGCAGCCAACTTAGTCTTGGTGGCATTGGCCTTCCGGCTACGTTCTGGCGAGCCGGTTCGAAGTGTGACGAGGAAGAACTTCACCGCATCGTTCTTTGTCGCCTTCGTATATTCGGGCCTCGCATCTCTCCTTATCAGCTACGTCCTTGATGGGTCGCCGCTCGGGTACCTCCTAGCCACCATCGTTTGCATCCTTGCTCTCGCGCTTACGGACACCATCGCCGGTAGGCGCGTCCGCCGAGTTCTCGAGTCCGAGCTCTCCGACGCCGACCGCCACCTGTTCCACAGCCGAGCGGTCGAAGGCGTTGTCCACAACCTCCGCAATCACGTGGCGACGGCGGTGGGCTATTTGAAGGAAATCGACCCGCGACGGCTCGACCCGGTCGACCGCGAAAGCATCGAGACGGCCACCGCTGCGGCCAACGACGCGGTCGCGGTGTTGCGAAGTCTTTCTCAGGGAGCCACCCCCCGTGTCACCTTCGCCACAGAGCCGATCGACCTCAACGAGCTCATCTCGCGCGCCCTCGGTATGGCACGACCCAGGGCTCGTAGCAAGGAGGTTCAGCTGGCGCTGCGCGAGTCGCCGGACGACGTGAAGGTTCGCGCCGACCCCCTGCTCCTGCGCGAGGTCATCACGAACCTGGTCAACAATGCCATCGATGCTGTTCCAGCCAATGGTCGCGTTGAGCTGAGAGCCGGCCGCCGCGGCAACGGCTGGCCTTATTTCAGCGTGGTTGACGACGGTCCCGGTGTGTCGGACGACCAGCGACATCACCTGTTCGAGCCCCACTTCACGACCAAGGAGGGCGGTACAGGTCTCGGCCTATTCATGTCCTACGGAATCGTTCGAGAGCATCAGGGCGAACTCCTCTACTCCGGCTCGTCGCGAGGCGCGGTGTTCACAGTGGTATTGCCGCCCTTCCCAAGCTAAGCAAACCGGTGGAACTGGAGGAGCTGTCAGCCGAGATCAGCTGGCTTATCGCGGGAGACTGAATCTCTACTCGTCCGCCCCTACCTCCGGGGGCCCGGCCATGCCCAGGTCGCCGGTCATCGGACCGGCGAAATGAGGCGGGTCTTGAGCGTCCATCGACTCCAGCCGAGCCCGTTCCTCTCGACCTACAAACAGACCGTAGTTGGTCTGGCCGGTCTCCGGGTCTAAGGAATTCTTCCGGGCTCCCAGCCCTCCAAGCGCGCCCTGCCACAGCCGCCGCAGTACGCCTTTGATGCCCACGATTAGATCTTGCCACCAGTTTTCAAACGGTGGGCGAACCGGTTATTCAGATAGGAGGCTGACGTACGCTGGCATCAAGGCCAACTCTTGTTCGAGGCAACCGCCGTGGCGCCGTGTTCACGGTCATTCTCCCGCCGTTCGGTGGCTGACCGAGCCTCCGACGTTCGACTCCCTTAGCGAGCCCCGTGATGCCGAGAGCCGCTAGGCCAGGTGCCTCTGAAGCTTCCCCAGGAGCTCCGTCAACTGGGCACGTTCATGCTCGCTCAACGAGCTCATCCAGTCCGACTCGCCGCGATGCACCGTACGGCGAACCGTGTCGGCCATGCGAGAGCCGGCCTTTGTAAGGTGGACCAGCAGCATCCGCCGGTCCGTCGGATGCGGCTCCCGGCGCACAAGGCCTCGCTTGACCAGGGTGTCGAGCACGCCTGTCACTGTGGCCCGACTCACGATCAACCGCTCACTGATGTAGTGGGGCGGGCAGGGCTGGCCGGCATCTTTGAGGATGCCCAACACCAACCCGCCGGCCGGACTGACGTCCAGCGGCTGCAGCGCCGCGGCGATCCGCCCGAGAACGAGGTCGCCGCTGCGGGCGAGGTTCATCGCGCACTCGGTCGCCGAGGAGCTGGCGTCCGGGTATTTCGCGGCGAAGTCGCGGCTGACGCGGATGGGCGTCTCCATTGGTTTGGCGCCTAATTATAAGGGTCTTGACACTTCGCTAGGCACCATATAGTATGGTGCCTAATCACTTAAGTTAGGAGGCAAGAGATGAAAGTTACAACGAGCCAACCCAAGGTTCTAGCCCGAGGAGAGGGCTTGCGTCTCCAATCCGGCCCTGGCCGCGATCTGATCTTTAAGGTCACGGGCGAGGATACCGGCGGAGCATTCGACTACTTCATCGTCGAGGTCGCGCCGCATGGCGGTCCTCCTCTACACGTTCACCACAACCAGGAAGAAACGATCCACGTTCTGAAAGGACGGTACAAAATCAGGATTGGAGACGACATCTTCTACTGCCAGGAAGGTGGCTTTGCCTACCTTCCGTCACGAGTCCCACACGCCTTCCTGAACCTGACGGATGAGCCAGGCGAGATCGTGGTGGTCTACACGCCCGGGGGTGGACACAAGTTCTATGAGGAGTTAGGTCCGATTTCGCGGGGTGCTCATCCAGATCGAGAGGTCATCGGAGCGCTTTTCGAGAAATATGACATGGCCCTGCTGGGACCGCCGCTGAGCCCTGATTGAGCCCTGATGAGCTGATCTGGCGCGGTCGGTGATTAGACCACGCATGGTGGCGGCCGGGAGCACGTGAGAGCAACTAGGTTCGCGCCGACAGCTGGCGCTGTGCCCGCGTCAGCCTTCCGCGATCCGCCGCCTGATCGCAGCCACCAGGTCGTCCAGCTCAACCGGCTTGACCAGGTAGTCGCTCGCGTCGAGGTTTGCGGCTAGCGCGCGGGAACCCGGATCCGTGGCACCCGTGACCACGATTGGCCTGGCAGTCGTCAAGGCCGATCGCGCAGGTTGGTCAAGGTGGGCAGCCAGGCTGAGATCGAACACGACTACCTCGCCCGGTCTGAGCTCTCGGAACGCGTCTGCCGAGTCCGCCTCGTACCCCAGCCGTCGCAAGCCACGCGCAGTCAGCTCGGCTAGCCGAGCGTCGTCATCGACCACGAGGACCGCGACCAGCCCGAAGGCCGCCTGCTCGACCGCGCGAAGCAGCACCAACGCTTCATTGAGATCGCCAAGCAGGCGCTCAGCCGGCGGTACGCTTCGATCCGCCTGCGCCAGCTCGAGCTCCGCCTTCAACCTGGCCAGCGTCGAGCGCAGCCGGTGCAGCGCCGCCGCCAGCTCAGGGCTGGGCGACGAACCTGTAGCCGAATCCACGGACTGTCTCGATCCAACCAGGTTCCTTCAGCGAGCGCCGGATCTGGTGGACCGCCTGTTCGACGCTGTGCTCGAACCCCGCGTAGCTGGTTCCCCAAACGCGCTCCAGCAGTTCCGCACGCGTGACCACCTCACCCGGCCGGCCTGCGAGCAGCTGCAGCATCAGCAGTGGCCGTCGCTCGAGCTTCAAGGCACGCTCGCCCAGCGATGCCTGCCCACGCGCCAGGTCGATCCGCAGCCGCCCGCTGACGACGACCCTCACCTCCGCAGCGCGTTCCCGCAGCGCTCCGCGGACACGCGCCAGCAGCACCTGCCGGTCGGTGCCCTTGACGATGTAGTCGGTCGCGCCGTGCTCTATACCAACGACCTGGTCCCCCGCCGCGTGGCGCGCGCCGGTCAGGATGATGACCGGAAACGCGATCCGGTCGGCTCCTGATCGCAACGAGTCGAGGACTTCCGGTGCCTCCATGTCGGGCATCTCGTAGTCGAGCAGCATGAGGTCAGGTGAGCTGGAGCGAACGCGCTGAAGCGCTTCAGTCCCGCTGACGGCGATCTCGACCGCGTAACCAGCCCGCCGTAGCAATTCGGCGGTCAACTCCGCAGTGCGAGCCTCGTCGTCGACGACGAGCAACCTGGCCGTCACGCCTCCAATCCCCAGGGCCAACCTAACAGGTTCAAGGTTTCTTGAGGAAACGCTGAACCTGCGGTGAGGTCAGGCCCGCTGGCGGCACCTAGTCTCCGCACATGGGCCAGCTCCCACATCTCCAGCAAGCCAGACGCCGGTTGGGACTGGCCCTAGATGGTCTCAGACACGACCGCTGGGTGCTGGGCTACCTGCGAGCCGGATGGCTCCAGCCCATCGCCGCGTCAGAGGTTTCCCGCCGCTTCCTCCAGGGCCGCCCGCTCATGCCGCTGGCTCGCCGCGCCCTATACGAGAAGTGCCCGACGGTCATGAACTCGCTGATCGAGAACCCGAACCCGTCGATTGGCTACGACTGGGAGCTCGATTGGCCGTCGCTGCTGTATGCGCCCGTGGGCGAAGCAGGCGAGCGGCCGATCGGTTTGCTTGTCGTCGGATGCCGGCGCGATCACTGGTACACCGACGAGGACGTCACGTACGCCGTCAGCCTCGGCAGGGCGCTCGCACCTTTGGTGGCGGCGCTGCGCGGCCCGCTCGGCCGCCTCAACGAAAGCGAGGGGGAGGTTGCCCAGCTGCTGAGCTACGGGCTTTCAGCTCCTGAGATTGCACGAGCCATCCGGATCGACGATCGCACGACACGCGAGCTAGTTGGGTCCGTCACCCGCAAGCTCCAGACAGTCGAGGCCGACGAGCTACCGCTTGCCGAGTTCAGCCCGAAGCGCCGGTCGTTTCGGCTCTGAAAAGGGAGAAACGCTCATGACCTGGAGCTAAGTCGGCCCGAACAGGAACACCGTGGTGCCGCGACCCTCGGTGCTCACCACTTCAAGGCGGCCGCCGATGCCTGCTGCGCGTTCCCGCATTCCGACGAGGCCATATCCGTCGCTCCCGCCGGCGACGATGCCTCGTCCCTCGTCTGATACCTCGACCAGGAACGGCCGAGCGTCAAATGCCATCTTCACTCTGCAAATTGATGAGCCCGAGTGACGTCGCACGTTGGTGAGCGCCTCACGCACGACCTGGGCGACCACCTCGCGCTGGTGGGCTGAGAGTATGTCTTCGGTGCCGTTGCTCGAGAGCTCGACACGGATGCCGTAGAGGCGAGCGAACTCGTCAGCCTGCTGGCGAAGATCTCCGACCAAGCCATCGGGCCCGATCGGAGGCGGGCGCAGGTCGGCGAGGGCTTCTCGCACGTGCTTGAGCAGCCGCTCCATGATCTCGAAGACGTTTTTCAGGGTTTGGTCTGGCTGGCCTTTCCTGCCCTCCAGGTACACCTTGAAGAGTGAGATGGCGCCGGCAAGGTCGGTGGCGATTCCGTCGTGCAGCTCGCGGGAGATGCGGGCTCGCTCGCGCGCCAGTGCATCCTCGACGGCCTGGTGAGCGAATCGGTCCGCGGGGGATGTGACCTTTTCTCGTGCTTCGCTCATCGAGCCCTGGCTCTTCGCCTTGCAAAGGACTGCAACAGGGCGATCGCGAGGGGATGGCGCAGCCAGCGCAGGGCCCGGCGGTAAGGACGCCACAGCCGTTTGGTATCTTCGAGGGCCGCGAGCAGGCGGGCAACGTCGGCTTCGACCAGCCCCCGCTCAGTCTGGACTAGCTCCGCCAGCGCGCGAGAACGCCTGGCCATGGCCATACCCCACACCGCGGCAAGCAAACCTTCGACCACGAAGGCCACCGCGCTGAGCGCGAGCAGCCAGATCCCGATCCAGCCGATCAGAGTCATGGCTGGAGACCTCGGCAAGAGATTCGGCGCCGAGATTGCCCGGATGCTAGGCGCAGCTGAGCACCATGGCGATCGCATCCGTCGATGCGTGAGCGAGGAGCGGAAGCTGCAACAAAGCAGATGGGCCGCATAGATGTCGAGCCTCCGGCCAGGACTCCAAGGTCATTGCTCCTTCGAGTCGCCCTCTTCGATAGCCGCCACCGGCGCGATTGCGACGATCTGGTCGTCGGGCGCGATTCGCATCACGATCACGCCCTGCGTCTGGCGCCCGATCCGAGAGATCGCTCCGACCTGCGTGCGCAGGACCATACCGCTCGCGCTGATGACGAGCACCTCCTCCTCGGGGTCGCTCACGACCCGCATGGCGGTGAGCTTGCCGACGCGGTCGGTGATCTTCAAGGTGAAGACTCCCTGGCCGGCCCGGTGGTGCATCGGATATTCGGAGACCGGCGTGCGCTTGCCGTAGCCACGCTGGGTGATCACCAACAGGTCGCCGCCTGGCGTCGCCGTAGCCATGCCCGCGACCGCATCGCCCTTGGCGAGCTTGATGCCGATCACGCCCTGCGTGTCGCGACCCATAGCGCGGACCTCTGTCTCGCTGAAGCGGATCGCCTTGCCGAGCTCGGTCGCGATCAGGATCTCGTCCGAGCCGGTGGTCGGTGTCACCCAGTCCAGCTCGTCGCCCTCCTGCAGGTTGATCGCGATCAACCCGTTGCGCCGCACGTTGGCGTACTCGGCTAGCGTCGTCTTCTTTATATATCCGTTCTTTGTCGCCATCAGCATGTAACGCGCCTCGGTCTCGGACTCCGGACGCACGAAGACTGCGGTGATCCGTTCGTTCGACCCGATGTCGATCAGGTTGTTGACCGGCATGCCCTTCGCCTGGCGCTCGCGCTCCGGCACCTCGTGCACGCGCAACTGGAACACGCGTCCGCTTTGCGTGAAGAAGAGCATCGAAGCGTGAGTGTGCGTCGTCAGAAGGTGAAGCGCGTAGTCCTCTTCACGGGTGCCGCTCGGCGCGTCGCTGCCCGCAGTGGGCTTCGCTCCCTTCAAGCCGACGCCACCCCGCTTCTGCGCGCGGAACACGCGGAGCGGCTGGCGCTTCACATAACCGCGGTGGGTCAACGTGACAACGACCTCTTCTTTCGGCACGAGGTCTTCGGCGGACAGCTCGCTTGCCTCCTGGTCCGTGATCTCCGTCCGGCGGTCGTCGCCGTACTTCTTGGCCAGATCATCCATCTCGTCCTTGATCAAGATGCGCACTTTCTGGTCGCTTGCGAGGACCGATTCGAGATAGGCGATCGTCTTGATGACCTCCTCGTATTCGGCGTCGATCTTGCCGCGCTCGAGCCTGGTCAGGCGGCTGAGGGTGAGGGCGAGCACCGCTTTCGCCTGCCGGTCGCTGAGGCCGAACTTCGACTGCAACTCGGTCGACGCAATGTCCGGGTCGGCGGCGGCGCGGATGGTCTTGATCACCTCGTCAAGATGGTCGAGGCAGATCTTCAAGCCCTCGAGAATGTGAGCGCGTTCCTGCGCTCGCTCGAGGTCGAACCGGGTGCGGCGCAGGATGACTGAGCGACGGTGGTCGATGAACAGCTGGAGCGCCTGCTTGAGGCTCAGGATCGATGGGCGCCCGTCGACGATGGCCAGCATGATCACGCCGAACGTCGTCTGCAGCGTGGTGTGCTTGTAAAGGTTGTTCAGCACTGTGAACACGCGCGCGTCGCGCTTGAGCTCGATGACGATCCGCATGCCGTCCCGGTCGGACTCGTCCCGTAGGTCGGCGATGCCTTCCAGCTTCCGGTCTGACACCAGCTCCGCGATCTTCGCCACGAGGGTTGCCTTGTTGACCGCGTACGGAAGCTCGTCGATGATGATCCGCTCACGCCCGTTGGCCGCCTGCTCGAATGTGTGGCGCGCCTGAACGACGATCCGGCCGTGACCGGTGGCGTAAGCGGCTTTGATGCCGGTCGTTCCCATGATCTTGCCGCCGGTCGGGAAGTCAGGACCCTTGATGAAAGTAAGCAGGTCTTCGCCAGTCGCCTCGGGGTCCTCGATCAGGTGTTTGATGCCGGCTGCGATCTCGCGCAGGTTGTGCGGCGGGATGTTGGTGGTCATGCCGACGGCGATGCCGGTCGCCCCGTTGACCAACAGGTTGGGCAGCCGCGCCGGCAGCACCTCCGGCTGCTCCTCCGTGCCGTCGTAGTTCGGCACCATGTCCACGGTCTGCTTCTCGATGTCGGCCATCAGCTCGCCCGTGATGGCTGACAGCCGCGCTTCGGTGTACCGCAT
>DATBZP010000036.1:0-20299 GCA_036513135.1 Candidatus Dormiibacterota bacterium
CGACTCTCCTAAATCCGCGTGGCAGGGTTGGCCCGGCTCCGCCGGGCCATGACTCCGCGTTCACCACAAAACCAAAACGCCGCATCGAGAGGGGGTTCCGGTAAGGGGGACGGAGTCCCCCTTGCCACCTCAAAGGTGCTCCTTCAGCTGCACGATCCGCTCCAGAAGCTCCTTGGGGTTGAGTTCAGCGTCCATCGACTCTCCTAAATCCGCGTGGCAGGGTTGGCCCGGCTCCGCCGGGCCATGACTCCGCATCCAATTGACAAATCAAACGTGGCGTGGAGAGGGGGTTCCGGTAAGGGGGACGGAGTCCCCCTTGCCACCTAGCGTCCATGACACCTCTTGTACTTCCTTCCGGACCCGCACCAGCACGGGTCGTTGCGGCCGATCTTACCCTGGGCACCCGCGGCGGCTTGCGTCTGGCCTGGGATCGCCGGCACCGCGCGTCGCTGCTTGGGCGCACCATTCCGGCCGGCGCCGTCGGCGCCATCGGGCTCGGCGGGGCCGCTCTCCAGGACCTGCCGCACCAACGGTGGCGGCGGAGGCGCCGGCTCATTACGCTGGACCTGCACCCTGAATATCCGCGCCACGATCGACGCCTGTATCCGCTCGCGCAGCTCGGTGAACATCTCGAAGGCTTCGTTCTTGTACTCGACGAGCGGGTCACGCTGGCCGTAGGCGCGGAGCCCGATCCCTTCGCGAAAGTGCTCCATTTGGGTCAGGTACTCCATCCACTGCCAGTCGACTGTTTGCAGCATCACGTCGCGCTCGACGAGCGGCATCAGGTCGGCTCCGACCTCTGCGACCTTCTTGTCGTAGGTATCCGATGCCGCCGCATACAGGTGCTCGACGAGGCCCTCGGGCCCGTTGTGCAGCGCGTCTTCCGGGATCTGTGAATCGGGTGCGATGGGCAGGTATGCGTTCAGGTATTTGACCAGCCCGTCGAGATCCCAGTTCTCCGGGTGCCGGCTCTGGCAGTGCTGCTCAACACCCTTGGCGATGATGTCCTTCGCATAGACGAGGATGTTCCCTCGTGCGTCCGCGCCCTCAAGCACTTTGCGGCGCTCTTCGTACACGATCTTGCGCTGCTGGTTCATCACGTCGTCGTACTCGACCACGTGCTTGCGGGCGTCGAAATGCATCCCCTCGACCTTCTTCTGGGCACCGGCGATCGATCGCGCCACCCACGGATGCTCGATAGGTTCGACTTCGAGGCTGTCCATCAGCCTTCCGATGCGATCCGCGGCCGGACCGAAGATCTTCATCAGGTCGTCTTCCAAAGAGATGAAGAAGCGGCTCGACCCAGGGTCGCCCTGCCGCCCGGCGCGGCCGCGCAGCTGGTTGTCGATGCGCCGGCTCTCGTGGCGCTCGGTGCCGATGATGTGCAGGCCCCCCACATCCTGCACGCCGGAGCCGAGGACGATGTCGGTGCCTCGTCCCGCCATGTTGGTGGCGATGGTGACCGCGGCGGGCTGACCCGCCTCGGCGACGATCGCCGCCTCACGCTCGTGCTGCTTCGCATTGAGGACGTTGTGCTTGACTCCGCGCTTCTCGAGCATGCGCGATAGGCGCTCGGACTTCTCGACCGAGACCGTGCCCACGAGCACCGGCCGTCTCGCCTTGTTCATCTCGACAATCTGGTCGATGACCGCCTCGAACTTCGACTGCTCCGTCTTGTAGATCACGTCGGGGCTGTCCAGACGCACCATCGGCCGGTGAGTCGGGATGACGACCACATCCAGCCCGTAGATCTTGTGAAACTCCTCCGCCTCGGTCAACGCCGTTCCGGTCATGCCGGCAAGCTTCTTGTACTGCCGGAAATAGTTCTGCACCGTGATCGTCGCGATCGTCTTCTGCTCCTGCTGAACCTTGACACCCTCTTTGGCCTCGACCGCCTGGTGCAGTCCGTCGGACCAGCGGCGGCCAGGCATGGTGCGCCCGGTGAACTCGTCGACGATGATCACCTCGCCGTCCTTGACCAGGTATTCCTCGTCGCGCCCGAACAGCGTCTTGGCTTTGAGCGCCTGGTTGATCTGATGAGCCTCGACCACGTTTTCCAGGTCGTAGATGTTTTTGATGCCGGTCCAGCGCTCCATCTTCGCTATGCCTGCCTCGGTGAGCGACGCCGACTTGTGCTTGAGGTCGACCTCGTAATCCTCATCAACGACCAATCGAGCTGCCCACCTGGCGTACTCGTAGTACTTCTCCGTGGATTCGTCCGACTGTCCGGAAATGATGTGAGGGGTGCGGGCTTCGTCGACCAGGATCGAGTCCACCTCGTCGACGATTGCGTAGTTCAGGTCGCGCTGACTGCATTGCGCCAGATCGCGAGCCATGTTGTCGCGCAGGTAGTCGAAGGCGAGCTCGGAGTTGGTCGCGTAGGTGATGTCCGCCATGTACGCCTCTCGCTTGGTCGCGGGCCGCATGTGTTGAAGCCGAGAGTCGGGATGGTCCTCGTCGACATACTCGGGGTCGAAGATATAGGTGCCGGCCGTTCCGAC
Organism: Candidatus Dormiibacterota bacterium; assembly: GCA_036513135.1. Taxonomy (GTDB): domain Bacteria; phylum Chloroflexota; class Dormibacteria; order Dormibacterales; family Dormibacteraceae; genus Palsa-870. The sequence goes on from DATBZP010000036.1 coordinate 2,502, forward strand.
GTTGATGCCGACGCTCATGCCCAGCAGGTGGTAGATCGGGCCCATCCAGCCCGCGTCGCGCCGGGCGAGGTAGTCGTTGACGGTGACCAGATGAACGCCTTTGCCGGCCAGGGCGTTGAGATACAGGGCCAGGCTCGCCACCAGGGTCTTGCCTTCTCCGGTCTTCATCTCGGCGATCTTTCCCTGGTGCAGGACGATGCCTCCGACCAGCTGAACGTCGAAGTGGCGAAGGCCAATCGTGCGCCGGCTAGATTCACGACAGAGCGCAAAGGCCTCGATCAGAAGCTCGTCGAGGTCGTGGCCCTCCTTCGCACGCTCGCGCAACTCGTCCGACCGCGCGCGCAGGGCGGCATCGTCGAGCGCCTTGAGCTCGGGTTCCAGCGCCGTGATCACGGACGCAACGACCATGTGGCGCTTGACCTCGCGCTCGTTCGGGTCTAACAGCTTTCCTAAGGACAGCATCGCTAGATCTAGCGTACCCGGCTCGGCTTGATCCGAATCTTGACCCCAGCGGTATCGCCAGCTTCGGTCGACCCCCACCCTGGCCCTGCGCGCAAAGCGGCGACCAGGATGGGACTTACTGATTGCCCCCTGCGGGGGAGGGGACAATTGCCCCCCGACCTCCCCCTGAAGGGGGATGGGTCTTAGGTGACGATCGGCTCGATCACCGCCACCGAACCGTCCGCCCTTCGAGCGGCGATCTGGATGGCCCCCGAATCCTCGTGGAGAAAGACGTGGAACGCCTGGCCGTCAGCCTCGAGCTCAGCGACCGCGTCGGCGATGGTCATAGGGCGCAGTTTCAGGCGGATTCTCTCTGGCTCCGACGAGAGGGGCCCCTCGGCCCCTTCCGCCGACGGCATGCGTACGGGTGAGACCGGCTTCTTGCGGTGGGTGATCTTCTCTTTGTGCTTGACCACCTGGCGATCGATCTTGTCCAGCGCAAGATCGAGGGCTGACAGCGCGTCGGCGCCCCTTTCGTGGGCGCTCAGGACCGGTGCGCGCCGGCCGTCGAGGTGGACGTTGATGCGGCAGACAGTGGTCGTGAGCCCGCTGCGCTTGCGCTCTTCGGAGAAATCCACCTCGGCCTCGGCCACCTTGCCGAAGTGGCGTACGAGGCGGGTGAGCTTGCGCTCGGCGTTCTCACGCACCTCCTGCCCCAGACCGTCGGTACGGTCGTGCAGGACGACCTTCACAACCCGAGTATATGACTCAAGAGTGCGCCCTGCGCACAGGCGCGGCCGGGCTTTTTTCGGCTGAGCCTGGCGGCCGCCTAGTGAGACGAGGGCTTGTATCCCGGGGGCGGCGGGAAGAGCATCGTGATCTCTTTGGGAAGCGGAATTCCCTGGGCGAAGATGCGGTCCAGGATTTTCGGCCGCAAGCCCGTGGGCTTGAATTCCGCGATCACCTTTCCGTCAGGTGTCGCACCCTTCTGCTCCAGCACGAAGATGTCCTGCATCGTGATGATGTCCTGCTCCATGCCGACGATCTCGGAGATCGCCGTCACCTTGCGCGAGCCGTCGCGCAGCCGGTTCAGCTGACAGATGAGGTTGATACCGCTGCCCACCTGCTGGCGAATGGCCCGTACGGGAAGGTCGACGCCGGCCATCAAAACGAGGGTCTCGAGCCGAGCGAGTGCGTCGCGCGGGGTGTTGGCGTGCAGGGTCGTCATCGAGCCGTCGTGGCCGGTGTTCATGGCCTGAAGCATGTCAAGCGCCTCGCCGCCACGGCACTCCCCGACGACGATGCGCTCAGGGCGCATGCGCAGGGCGTTGATGACCAACCGCTGGATGGTGACCTCGCCCTCTCCGTTGATGTCCTTTGGCCTGGTTTCGAGCCGGCAGACATGCTCCTGGTGCAGCTGCAGCTCGGCCGCGTCCTCGATGGTGACGATGCGGTCTTCCACCGGGATGAAGCCGGACAGCACGTTCAGGAACGTGGTCTTGCCGGTCCCGGTGCCGCCCGAGATGATGATGTTGGCCTTGGCAAGGACGGCGGCCTTGAGAAAACCGAACCCAGCTTCGTTGCAGCTCCCGAAGCGAATGAGGTCTTCGACCTGGAAAGGGTCACGGGAGAACTTGCGGATCGTGAGCAGCGGACCGTTCAGGGCGAGCGGCCGGATGACCGCGTTGACACGGCTGCCATCTGCCAGGCGGGCATCACAGAGCGGCTGGCGCTCGTCGATGCGGCGGCCGACGGTGCGCACGATGAACTGGATGACGTTGAGCAGCTGGTCTTCATCGACGAACTTGATGTTCGTCAGAACGACCTTACCGCCCATTTCGACATAAACATGGTCGCTGCCGTTGACCATGATTTCGGTCACGCGGTCGTCGCGGATGAGGGGCTCGATCGGCCCTAGCTGCTGGTAGTACTCATCGATGTTGATACCTGGGATCCGGACTGCCATTCGCTAAGTCCTCCGCTCGGTTTGATGAACCGACCGCCAACTATACGTTAACCCTCGCTACTGAGACCCCCATTACAGGCCCAGATCCGCCCGCTCTCAAAGCAACGGCGCAAGCTTCCAGAGTGGCTCCGGTCGTGGCCACGTCATCGATCAGCAAGATCGAACGGGCCTCCAGGGGCGCTCCGCGCCACTCAAACGCGCCGTGCACGTTCTCGAGGCGCCAGCGTCGGTCGTGGCCCACCTGCGGCGGCGTGGCGCGTACGCGGACCAACTCGCCCGGCGGTTCAACGAGCGCGAGGCGCTTGCGCAGCTCTCGCGCCAGGAGCTCCGACTGGTTGAAACCCCGCTGCCGCAGCCGGGAGCTGTGCAGCGGCACGGCGATCGCCCAACGAGCCGGCAACCCTTCTACCACCAGGCGCTCTGCCATCAACAGCGCGAGCGGCTCGGCAAGCCGCCGCCAGCCGTGGTACTTGAAGCGCTGGAGGGCGACTTCGATCGGGCCTTCGTACGCCGCCGCCGAGCGCAGCCTCGAGAGTGCCTTCAGCCGGCTCCGGCACCCGCAGTCCTTGCGAATAGACTCCACCTCTGCACCGCACCGGCGGCACAGAGGTTCCTCGAGGCGGCGAACGCGTGAGCGGCACCGGCCGCACAGCCACGAGCCAACCATGCGGCAGGCGCCACACCGTGGCGGAAGGATCATGTCGAGCAGGTGCCTTCGCACGGTCCGAGGCTACGAGCCACGTCAAGTGCTTCTTTACAGCGCATGTTCGGACTTGTTTCCACCTCCACTGTGACTCTCCCCCTGAAGGGGGAGGGAAATGCCACCAGAGAGGAGGGAAAAGGTCAGGAGATGATTAGCTGGTCGCCGCGGCGGAGGTCGATGTCGGTGGTCGACCCTGGCGGAAGCTCCAGGACGCTGTGGGCGCCCCACACGAGCCACACCACCCCCCACCACGCCGGCAGCTTGCGGTAGACCTTCTTCACGCGCTCCCTGGTATCCAGGAAGACTGCGTCGATAGGAAATCTCATGAACATCATGTGGATGCCGTTGCAGGGGGTAATCCACATGCCACGCCCGGGTTCGAGCGTGCGGCGAAACATCAGCCCGACGACACGAGCGTTGATCGAGGTCGCCATTTCGAGGTCCTCTGCCAGCACCTTCCCTGTGCGTTCGTGCACCGCGCGCCTTCCGGACATGTGATGGACTAGCCTAACGGGCGCCGCATGGACTTCGACAGCAATGGCGTCCGCCTTCACTACGAGGTGCACGGACCTGAACGCGGAGCGCCACTTGTGGTGGTGCATGGTTTCGCGTCCGACTACCGATTGAACTGGGTTGGTACTCGATGGCAGGAGGCGCTCACCAACGCGGGCTTTCGAGTCTTCGGGCTCGACTGCCGCGGCCACGGACACAGCGATAAACCTCACGACCGAGCCGCCTACTCGATCGACATCATGGCCGGCGATGTCGCTCGCCTCCTCGATCACGTGAACGTGCCGGCCGCTGATTACCTGGGGTATTCGATGGGCGCTCGCATCGGATTGCAGGTCGTCCTGGAATTTCCCACTCGCGTGCGGCGTGCCGTCCTCGGGGGCATCGGGACGGCGGGAGCGATCGAGAGCGCGGACGCGATCGCCGAGGCCTTTCTTGGCGCAGAGCCCACATCAGACCCGGTGGCCCAGACCTTCTACCGCTTCGCCTCAGCCCGACCGACCAACGACCTGAAAGCGCTGGCGGCATGCATCACGGGGCTTCGGCCCGTCAGGGACCCGGCGCTGCTCGCCGCGATCCAGACGCCGATCCTGATCGTGGTCGGGGACCGCGATGAGCTCGCGGTCGACGTGCCCGAACTCGTCGAGCTCATGCCGTCATCGCACCTGGTGACCGTTCCCGGCCGCGACCACATGGGTACGGTGCCGGCGAAGGAGTTCAAGCAGGCGGCGATCGAGTTCCTCTCGGCGGAATAGGCAGACCTCTTCCAGGGCCCTCCCTCCTCCACCGAAGCCCCTGAGCGCCAGCAGCGATAAGGATGTGACCTACTGATTGCCCCCGGCTCCTGATGTCACACCAACCAGGCCCGAATTTAAGGCAAGACGGGCAGTGCCACAACCCCGCCCGTTAAGAATTCGGTTTCTAGCCCCCCCGGCGGAGAAACCTCACCCGTCGCTTGGTGCGCTGCACGGCCAGGCTCGTCGGCACGATCGAGATCGTGCCGTCCGGCTCCAGCACGCCAAGTTGGACGTCCTTGAGGTCAGATATGCCGTGCTCGCGAATCGACATCTCGCATTCCTCGACCAGCACGCCTTCGCGCTTCATCACCTCGGGCAGGTAGTGCCCGTCTTTGATGATCACCGCCGGCGCTGCACTGAAGAGCCGGTGGAACCGAGGCAGGTTGTCCAGCCTGCCGATGATGTAGTTCATACCGACCAGCGCCACGATCAAGACGAAGCCGCCGCCGAGTGAGTTGTCGGGCCCTGTGATCGCCGGCTGGAGCGCGTTGGCCACCAGCAGGATGAAGACGAGGTCGTACAGCGTGAACTGGCCGACCTCACGCTTGCCAAACAGCCGCAGAGCGATGAGCAGCCCGGTGTAAATGAGGATCGCCCGCAACAAGAGCTCCCACGCCGGGATGCTCGGCAGCAGCCAGGAGAGCGTGCTTTACGTCCTCGGCTTCAGCAGGATCAGGGCCGCCGGCCCGAGCAGCACGATCCACAGCGTCGGGAAGATGCAACCGACCATCGGCAGCATCATCTTCAAGGTGGCCTGGGCGGCCTTCTCTTGCGCTCGCTGCCGGCGCTTGCGCCGCATCTCGTCGGCCTGGATGCGAAGGATCTTGCCGATGCCGGTGCCGAACTGCTCGGACTGGATGATGGCCTGGATGAAGTTGTGCAGGTCCTCGACACCGCTGCTCCGGCCCATCTCATCCATGGCCTCGAGGCGCGGCCGCCCTAGGCTGACCTCGCGCAGCACCTTGGCGAATTCGTCAGAGAGCGCGTTCCTGTACTTGTCCGTCACTCTCGCGAGCGCGGCGTCGAAGCCAAGCCCCGCATCAACCGCGATCACCAGCAGGTCCATGGCGTCTGGGAGGCCCTTCTGGATCTCGCTCCGGCGGGCGTCGACCTTCTGCTTCAGCCAAAGCACGGGCAGGTAGAAGCCCAGGATCGCACCCACCGCCAAGGAGACGACCAGATAAACAGGGCTGTGCATGAGGAGACCGAGCAACAACCCGATCGCCGCCATAACCACCGCAGCGACGATCCGAACGGCCGCGAAATCCTCCGGGGTCAGGTTGCCAGGTCGTCCCGCAAGGTCGAGCCTGTTCATCAGGTTCTGACGGGCCTTCTGTGGCGTCGACCTGGACATGACCGAGCCAAGGCGCTCGATCGCGGGGCGAAGGAACCGCTCGCTGAACGGCCGCTGCAGCTCTACCTCTTCGAGGGTTAGCTGCTTCTCTCCAATACCGCCGCTGCCATATACAGAGAGGCGCCGCTGGACCATCTCCGCGGTGTTGCCCGATGGCGTCCGGGCGAGGCCGACGAAGATCATCAGCACGCCGAGCCCAACGACCACCGCTAGAAGAAAGGTGGGGCTCATCAGTTCATACCTCGATCGCGACCACGCGACGAATGATCAGGTTGCCGATGAAGATCATGAAGGCTCCGAAAACGATCAGCCCCCATCCGATGATGCTCTCGAACATCGGTCGGAAGTAAGTCGGAGTGACGAAGTACATGAAGGCGGCCAGCACGATCGGAAGGAAGGTGATCAGGGTTCCTGATGCCCGTGCCTGCGCCGTCAGCGTTGCAATCTCACCTTTGATCCGGACTCGCTCACGGATGGTGTAGGCGATGTTGTCGAGGATCTCCGCGAGGTTCCCACCAACCGTGCGGTGGATCGAGTACGCGGTGGCCACGAGGTCGAAGTCGGCGCTCGCGATACGCTTGGTGATGTTCGCCAGCGCCTCGTCAGGGGAGCCACCGAGGTTCATCTCGCGCACAGCGCGCCCGAACTCGTCCGCGATCGGCGCCACGGCGTTTTTCGCGACGGTATCGATCGCTTGCGCGAACGAATAGCCGGCCTTGATGGCGTTCGACAGCAGGGTGAGCGTGTCGCCCAGTTGATTGTTGAATGCCTTGAGACGCTGGTTGATCCGGAACTTCACATAGAAGCTCGGCAGCAGGTAGCCGATGACACCGGCCACGACCGTCTGGATCAGCCCACCGAAGGGCAAGCCGAATCGAAGCACCGCGATAAAGACGAACAAGGCGGTGCTCCCCAGCTGGATCATCAAGAACTCGGACGTGCGGAGCCTCAGATCGGCCCTCTGCAGCTGCTCGCCCACAGAGGGCTTCCCCTTCTTTACGTTGCCGCGCCCGACGCGGTCCGCGGCCGGCTGAAACAGCCGGTTGAGCGAATCTCGAATGCCGGTGGCAGGCGGAAGCGTGTTCGCCCCGGCGGTCGTCACGCCGTAAGCGGCAAGCCTAGCCTGAAAGTCCTCAGCACCGCCTGCGGAGCGCCGCATCTGGCTGATGCCGAGCACCAAGAGAAAGATTCCGGCGAAAGCGACGAGCCCGAACACCACGGGGATTGTCATCTGGACCTCCTAAACGGTCAGTACAGCTTATCCGGCGACGGTTGCGGGGTGGGCTTAAAAAGGTTCTCGGACACGTCCTCGCCCTCTGCCCTGAGATGTTCCATTCGCATCGGCAAGAGGCCGGTCGCGGTGTGGTAGCCGACAGCTTTGCCCTCGGCATTGACGCCGAGCTGCTTGAAGGTGAAAAGCTCCTGGTACTGGACGTCGCCATCCTTTATGCCGGTGATCTCAGCCACGCTCACGATGCGGCGCACGCCACCACGCAGGCGGGACTGCTGAACGATCATGTGGATCGCAGCACCGATGGTCTCCCGGATGGCCCGGGAAGGCAGGTCTTGCCCGGCCTGGAGGACCAGGGTTTCGAGGCGGACCAGCGCCTCGTGCGGGTTGTTTGCGTGCAGGGTCGACATCGAACCATCGTGGCCGGTGTTCATGGCCTGCAGCATGTCCAGGGCCTCGCCGCCACGGCACTCACCGACGATGATGCGATCGGGGCGCATTCGCAGGCAGCTCTTGACGAGCTCGCGGATCGTCACGGCGCCTTTGCCTTCGACGTTCGGGGGCCGCGACTCGAGCTGGATCCAGTGTGGCTGCTGGAGCTGAAGCTCCGCAGCGTCCTCGCACGTGATCAGCCGCTCGGTCTCTGGGATGAAGGACGAAAGAATGTTGAGGAGGGTCGTCTTACCTGAGCCGGTGCCTCCTGAGACCAGGATGTTGAACCTCGCGCGCACGCAGGCGCGCAGAAAGGCCATGAGGTCCGGGCTTGACGACCTGAATCGGTTGACTACGTCTGCGGGACCCCACTTCTCCTTGGCGAACTTCCGGATCGTGAGGCATGGACCTTTGAGAGCGATCGGTGGAATGACCACATTGACACGCGAGCCGTCCTTCAGCCGCGCGTCACAGATCGGCGTCGATTCGTCAACGCGCCGGCCCACCAGGCTGACGATGCGGTCGATGACCTGACGCATCTGACGCTCGCTTTCAAAAGTCACCGCGGAGAGGGTCGGCTCCCCGCTCTTCTCGACGTAGATCTGCTTCGGATGGTTGGCCATGATCTCGGTGATGGCCGGGTCGGCCAGAAGCGCTTCGAGTGGACCGAGCCCCAGCACGTCGTCGAGGACCGAGTCGACGAGGCGTTCCTTGTCGCTTTTGGTCATCGTCATCGCCGTAGAGCGGAAGTACTCCTCTGCGAGCTCGAGGATCTTTTCCCTAACACCAGGCTTGTTGCTGGAGTCGATCTGATCCGCGTACTTCTCGATCAGGCGGGCGTGGATCTGAACCTTGGCCGCGGTGAAAGCCGGCGTCAACTCCCCGGCCGACGCAGCGGCGCGCTGCGTCAGGCTTGGTGCGGGCGGCGAGGTCGCGGTCGCCGAAGTTTGGGCAACCGGGATCGACGTCGTCGGGCCGTAAGTCGAGGCCGCGCCCGGCATGGTTCCCACGGCCGGGCCGTTGGTCCCCCCTGCCGGTGCGGGGGGGACCGTCTGATTCTGTTTGACTCTATCGAGCAGACCCATCTCAGCTATTGCTGGACGTCACAAGACCGTGAAATGGTACCTGGCTTCGACCTCTTTCTGGCTGACGCCCTGAGCCGACAGAATGGTCGGGCAGGTGGGATCTGCGGCGGCTGGCGCCGTCAGGTAGTCGTGGAACGACTCAAGCGTGTAGCGAAGGCTTGTGTTGCCGAGGAACCACGTGAAGTATTCGGCGTCACATTGCGTCAGCTCGATGGTCAGGCTCGAGACCACACCGCCGGTCGGGCCCGTGGTCCCACCAACGGTTGTCGCCCCATTGGCCGGCTGGACGTTCGTCGTCGCCGGTCCGAGACCGATCACATGGATGTTCGTGAAAATAGTCTTGCTCACGATTTTGGACGGCCCGGACTGTGGGCCGGTCGCGAACACGCTGGTGCTCGCGGACGCGATGACGGTGATGTAGTCACCCAGAGTGATGTGGCCGGCCACGCCTTGCTGCTCACCGGTAGGGATGGTCATGGCCACGTAACCGGTAGCCAGCGGCAGGTAGGCCGGAGCTGCGCCGGCCGGCACCAGGCCGATGTCTACGGCGAGCATGTCAGAGGTGATCACGGAGCCTTTGCTGATCTGGATCTCCGCGATCTTGTTGACGACGTCGCTCTTATTCGCGTAGATGTTGTTGACGCTCGTGAAAGTGCCCGATACCTTTTCAACGTCGAGGTCGTCGGTGGTGATTGAGTGGCGCAGCGCGATAGCCTGCTTCGCGATGACCACAGTGGTGGTAGGCCCGCTGGACCCACCGCCTCCGCCGAGCAATCCGCCGAGGAGGAACACCCCGGCGCCGGCGAGGATGGCAAGCAGCAAGCCGACGATGATGAAAAGACGTCCACCGCCTGGACGAGGTCGTGATGAAGCTGGTGCGACGGCCAAGACTAAGTCACCTCCGAATCATGGGGTCCGCAAGAGTGTGGCCATTGTAACGAGGGGGACCGAGATCGTCCCCTACATTCAGCTAACGAAAGAGAGCCCCTTTTGGGGCTCTCTTTTTGAAGGTGCTACTACGTTTGGTTCTCGTTAGCCGAGAGCGGCTACGACGTTCGAGAACACGTTCTTGATCTGGTTGCCCATCGTAAGAAGGATGACGATAACCACGATTGAGACGAGCACGAGGATCAGGGCGTACTCAACCATGCCCTGCCCTTCCTGACGGGTCGTAAGGCTACGAAGCTTCATGTAAAGGCTCAACATCTGCATTTCACCTCCTTTTTCCTGAACTACAGCCGTCTGATATGAATGACGGGTCCCGGCGGCGATTCTTGCGGGGCTTTCTAGCCGTCAGCGGCGGTGATGCTACTCGGGCGGTCCCGGGCAGGTCAATCAGTTAACGCAAGCCGCCGCCAGGCTGGTCGCAGCAGTCAGACGCCCATCAAAATCCCCTTCACAGGCGTCAAGCTGCGCTACGCGCAACGTCAAACGGACCGCCCGCAGCGCCCAAGAAGCGCCACGCGCGGCGTCCAACGGGATAGATTTCGCCGGGAATGGCTGCCCCAAGCGTCGCAGACGGTGTGCAAAAGCACTCTGTGGCGTACTGGCGCGACCTTGTCTTCAGCCGTTTGCTCCCCGCCCTCTTCTTCAGCATCTTTCTCGCCCGCCAGCTCCTTTTCGTGTGGGACGGCCTCAGATCAGTGCGCCAGGCGTCCGATTATCTGTTCCTCCTGCAGCAGCTCCTCGCGCTGGCCTACTTCACGATGCTGGTCGTCCTGTACTCGACCCGCTTGCCCAAACGCGGGACCGATCATCGGGCGGCAGTCATCTTCATCGCCTTCACCGGCACCTTCTCCGCGATAGCGGCGCCATTCCTGCCCGGAGGCGGCCGCCACGAGGGACTCGTGCTGGCGGCTGACCTCCTGGGCACGGCTGGACTGGCCTACTCCGTCTGGGGACTGGCCTATCTGCGCCGCTCGTTCTCCATCATCCCCGAGGCACGACGCCTGGTCACCGGCGGCCCTTACTCGCTGAGCCGCCACCCCGTATACCTGGGCGAGATCATCGCCGCCGTCGGCATCAACCTCGCCACCGCCGGCTGGCCGAGCGCGCTGGCCGTTGTCTACTTCGTGGTATGCGAGCTCCTCCGCATCCGGTGGGAAGAGCGAGTGCTCGAGCGCGCTTTCCCCGACGAATATCCGACCTACGCGCGCCGCGTGGCACGCTACTTCCCCAACCCACTGAAGGGACGAAACTGACGGCCAGGGGCTTGCGGCTGACGGAACGGCTCAGCGCGAGGACGCTGCTCTTGGGCGGCGTGATGATCGTGACCCTCTCGCTTTTCATCGCGGGCGAGCAGGACCCCGATTTCTGGTGGCACATTCGAATCGGCCGTTGGATGGTCGACAACGGCCGGCTGCCCTCGACGGACATCTTCACATTCACGGTGCCCGGCCACGTCTGGACCGACCACGAGTACCTCACGGAGATCCTGATGTGGCTCGTCTACAACGCCGCGGGCGTGGTCGGGCTAAGCCTCGCGTTCGGCCTTTTGACGTGGGCCGCCTTCTGGATCATGTACCGGCAGGTCCGACGGCAGCCATGGGTGATCGTCGGCATGGGACTTGCGATCGGCGCTGTCGCTGGGTCGCCGATCTGGGGCCCGCGGGCCCAGATGATCACCTTCTTCCTGAGCTGCCTCGAGCTCTACTGGCTGCATGGTTATCTGACCGGCCGCAGCCGCGCGCTGAACCTCTTCCCTCTAGTGATGGTGCTCTGGGCCAACCTCCACGGCGGGTGGGTGATCGGCTTTGTCTGGCTGGGGGTGGCGCTGGTCGCCGAGCTCATCGGCTGGACATGGGATCGCGGAAACCCCGCACACCGGGCCCATGTCCGGTTCCTTGCGATCATCACCGTCTTTTCGGTGGTGGCGGTGGCGGCCACACCACACGGCTTCAGCCTGTACCCCTATCCGTTCCAGACCGAGGGGAGCGTCGCCCAGCAGAGGTTGATCGTCGAGTGGTTCTCACCCGACTTCCACCAGGTCTACCTGCGCCCGTTCGAGGCCATGCTCTTCCTGGTCATCATCGGCTTCGCGCTGCGGCGCCCGTCCCTCCACGAGTTCCTGCTCACGCTCGTGGCGCTTGGTCTGGCCCTTCAGTCCGTCCGCAACGTGGCGCTGTTCGTGGCCGTCGCGACTCCCGTCATGATCAACAGCTACTCCGCCTACTGGAAGGAGCTGTCGGAGGCCCGCGGCTGGAAGTTCGTGCTTCCGCCGCGCAGGATCTTCGCGGTGGTGACCGCGACCGTTCTGATCGTGATCGCCCTCACGACGACCCTTCGCATCGCCGACAGCATCAGCCCCGCCCGGCAGCAAAGCACGGATCTGGCGAGCTATCCGGTCGGCGCCGCCGACTGGCTGGCCTCTCATCCGGAGGTCGGGACCAGGATGTACAACCAGTACGGCTGGGGAGGCTACCTCGCCTATCGGTTTTACCCGCAGCCCAATCGCAGGGTCTTCATCTTCGGCGAGGCCGCGCTGATGGGAGATCCGCTGCTCAACCAGTACGAAGACGTGCAGACGCTGCGACCCGACTGGAAGCAGGTCCTCGATCAGTACAAGGTGGACTACATCGTCTACAACCGGGGGGAGGCGCTGGCCAACGTCCTTGCGACACAGCCCGACTGGACTCTGGTCTACCAGGACTCGGTGGCGGTGATTTACGTCCGAACCACTCCTCAGTAAATCCTCCAGATCTTGAAAGCCGGCGTGTCATAAGCCGGCGCACCCAGGATCGTGGGCGGAGCGGTCGGCAGATCCGCCGTCCAGACCACGTAGCGAATCTGGTTCGCCTGGATGAACTGCTCGATGTCGCTCTTCCCGGTCAGCGCCGCCAGTGCGATCTGCGTCTTGTTGAGGTAGTCGAACGTCTCGTCGTAATGCCCGACGTAGACGGTGTCGGGGCTGTAAGCGGGGATGTACAGGCCGACGCCGGGCATCGCCAGCACGCGTCCGGCCGGTTCGTTGCCAAGCCAGGTTAGCCCGTCATATTCAGCCGTGGTCACCGTGTACTGAGGCTGGGCAGCGACCGCGAGCGGAGCCAGGACCAAGAATGCGCTGCCGATCGCCGCGAAGCAAACGTAGGAGAACGGCACCAACGCCCTGGCTCGCACGCTCCGGAGGCGCGGAATGATCGCCTCGTACATTCCGCGCGCGCCAAGGATCACAAGCGGGAGGTAAAGGCCGTCCAGAAAGCGCCGGCGAAGGTCACCAGCCGGGTTCGGTAGATAAAGGATGGCGGCAAGCAGGACCAGCCACGCGACGAGGAACACGTCCTCCCTGGTGCGCCGGCGCAGGGCGCCCGGCAGGCCCGTGAGCGCCAGCAGGAGCTGCGGGGCGATCGCGAAGAGGAGGCTGATGCCCTCTGGCGGAAGTGCGTTCTTGGAATGGAAGGTCCAGCGCTGCACCTCCGGATTGCCGACGAAAGCGAGATAGGAGTAAAGGATGTAGGGCGCCGGGATGAGAAAGGCAATCACCGCCGCGATCCATCCACGCGGTGACGGCCGCCGCAGGACCAGGGCGACGGCGGTGGCGCCTCCCATCAGGATCGGCATCTGCGGGTGGATCGAGGCCTGGCCGAGCCAGGCGAGACCGGCGAGGATCGCGAGCACGAGGCTCCCGCGCTGAATCGCCATGAAGGTGAGGCCGATGCCGGCGGCGGCGAAGACCCCTGACCACGCGAAATGCGGCAGGGCCAGCAGCGAGTAGAAGGCAGTCAGCTCCGGCATGCGCCAGTCGAGCGTGTCGGTCTGGTTGCCGAAGATGACGGGTTGGCCCAGCGCCTGGATCACGTAGCCCATCCCGAGGCCGACTGCGCAGAAAAAGAACGCGAACCGCCTGGCCGAGGTGTCCTCGATGAAGTGGCAGATCATGAACCACGCCGCGGCCATCAGGGCGAAAGCCGCGCCCACCCTGGCGAGATGGAAGACCACGATCAACGGCAGGTTGAGCAGCGCGGCGAGGTGGCCGAGAACGATCCAGAACATGAACAGGTAGGCGGTCGGGCTCGACTCGGTCGTGTAGCGGTTCTGCCAGGCCCATGAGCCCTCCCACCCCTGGCGCATCTTGGCGAGGTAGGTGTTGGCGTCGTCGCCGAGGAAGAAGAAGCCCATGAAGACGTGACCGGAGGGCTGGACGGCGTAGGCGTACAGGTACGGCACCGAGGTGACGGCCGCAAGCGCGAGCCCGGTGAGCAGAGGCAGGCGCCAGTTCTGCAGGCGAGCGTGCCAGGTATACCCCCCCACCCCGACCCTCCCCGGCGAGCGGGGAGGGGGTACTCCCACTGCTTCTCTCATCGGTTCAGGCGCAGGCGGAGCACGGTCCACAGCGCGCGCCTCACCTCGCCACGCGACACTTTCGATGCGCCGGCCACACGGTCCTCGAAGCGGATCGGCACCTCCACGACCGGATAGCCGAGCCGCCGCGTCCTGTGCACCATCTCGATCTGGAAGGAGTAGCCCTGCGACATGACCTCGTCAAGACGGATCTGCAGCAAGAGCTCACGCGTGTAGCAGCGGTATCCCGACGTGCAGTCATGCGTCGGCAGTCCCAGCAAGACCCGGCAGTAGAGGTTGGCCGCCCAGGATAGAAGCCAGCGGTGAGCTGGCCATCCGATGATCACCCCACCGCGTATGTACCGAGAACCGATCGCCAGCCCGCCGCATCCGCGCGCCGCGTCGACGATGCTCTCGAGGTCTGTTGCAAGGTGCGACCCGTCCGCATCCATCTCCACGAAAAGAGCCGACCCATCGGCGAGGCCGATCCGGAATGCATCTTCATAGGCCGTGCCGAGGCCAAGCTTGCGCGGCCGGTGCAGAACGCGCACGCCAGGGTCGGCGGCTGCCAATCGGTCGGCGATCTCTCCGGTCCCGTCGGGTGACGCGTCGTCGACGATGAGCACGTCGTGGCCGAGGTGCCGCACTCCGACGACCACCTTTTCGAGGTTCTGGCTCTCGTTGTAGGTTGGCAGGACGACAAGGACCTCCGTCGGCGGGGTCGTGCGGTCGGTTAGAGGCACGCTCAACGGCGGAACCTGATCCTCAGGACATGTTTGAACATGTCGAGCGAGCTCTTGATCGGGCTCACCTTCGTCGGCGCCGAGTTGCGCCAGACCACCGGGACCTCCACGATTCTCACGCCATGCCTCTTGGCGCGATACAGGACTTCTGGGTCATAGCCGAAACCGTCGGTGGTAAGTCCGGCGAAGGCTTTGTGCGCTACGTCCGCTCGAAAGAGCTTGAAGCCGCACTGCGTGTCCCAGATGCCCGGCAGCAGGACGATCTGAACCAGCACGTTGAACGCCTTCCCCATCAGCACTCGATAGATGGGCTGCGACACCTCCACCCGGGAACCTTTCATCGCCCGCGAGGCGATCGCCACGCCGGCGCCCATGCTGAGCGCCGCCTGGAGCTTGTCGAGCTCCTCGATCGGGGTGGAAAGGTCGGCGTCGGTGACGAGGATCTCGGAGCCCTCAGCAACAGCCACCCCTTCGGCAAGCGCGCGGCCCTTGCCGCGGTTGTGTGGAAGCGCCTCGAGCCGAACGAATCGATTGCGCTCGGCGGCTGCATCCATGATCTTTCGCGTCCCATCGGTGCTGCCGTCGTCGACGAGGATGAGCTCGTATGAGACGCCTTTACCTGCGAGATACCGCTCGATCTGCTCGATGGTGCGAGGCAGCCGCTGTTCCTCGTTGTAGCAAGGAACGACGATGCTGAGCTCTAGGGGCACGGACGGGAGCCCCAGCGAGAGATGCGCCTAGACGCCAAAGATCCACTGGGGATTCCTGGCCATGCCTCTACCTCCACCACGATGCGCCATCCTACTTGCCGCCGCTTAGAACCTTGACGGCATAGACGGGCAGCACGGCCATCCGGCTGATCCTCCACGGCTGGTGGATGAGCCTATGGAGCCACTCGAGACCAGCCCTCCTCATCCACAGCGGTGCGCGCGGAACGCGACCGGTGAGGTAGTCGTATGCCCCGCCGACCCCCATTGCCACGGCAACGCCGGCACGGTCCTCCATCCGGTCGATCCACAGCTCCTGCTTCGGGGCGCCGAACGCGACGAGCAGGACCTGGGTTTGATGAGCGCGAATCAACCTCGACGTCTCGTCATCGGATGAAGGATCCGGAGAACCCGCGTGGGCCGCGACCTCGAGGCGCGGATGCTCAGTCCGCAACTTCGAAGCGAGCTGGGCCGCAACGCCGGGGGCGGCGCCGAGCAGGAAGAGCCGGAAACCCCGACGCGCGCACATGGCCGCCAGCGGCGGGATCATGTCGACGCCAGGGACCGGTCCGCTCATCGCGCAGCCCTGCCGCCTTGCTGCCCAGACGACCCCGGACCCGTCGGCCAGGCACAGGTCGGCCGACTCGAGCACCCGGGCGAACTCGTGTTCCCGGTGCGCCCGCATGATGAACTCGGGATTGACCGTCGCGATCAGGTGATGGCCGCCTGCGTCGACGAGCTGCTCAACGCGTTCGAGGGCGGCTCGCATGTCGAGACAGTCGACCCTCACCCCCAGGACCCGGGCCTGCATCACCTATCTCGGACGCGGGTGTGTCGGCCTCGAGATTGGCGGCAGGGCGATGTCCGGGGATTCGATATCCAAAGCTGTGATGGTCGTGGTTGGCATCGGACTGCCGAGGTTGTGCGTGAAGTCGGCCATCGACTCGCCGCCACCCACGCGGATGCGCGTCCACAGGTACCGGTCCGCAACGCTGTGGTCGACGGAGGACATCGTCGTCACCGCCGTGTCGTAGCCGGCCTGCTTGACCTCCGCCACGACCTGTGCATTGAACTGCCCGGACGGGTAGGCGAAATCAAGTACCGGGTGACCGAGAAGATGCTCGAGCCAGCGCTTCGACTCGACCAGCTCTCGCTTCGTCGAAGCGAATGAGGACCGCGCCAGGTCGGCGTGGTCGACCGTGTGGGAGGCGATCTCGATGCCGTTGCGGTCCATCTGCACGATCTGTTCCGCGGTCGCATAGGCCGACCGGCCGACAAATCCGCTGACGATGTAAGCGACGGCTTTGAACCCGCGCGCCGCAAGGATCGGATACGCCGCCGTGTAGAGGTCGGCATATCCGTCGTCAAGGGTGATCACGACCGATTTGGCCGGCAGCGGCGCAGCACCGGCGAAGTACGCCCGTACGTCATTGAAATCCACCGGGTGATATCCGTGAAGTGAAAGCCAGGCCATCTGCGCTGCGAAGTCGGCCGGCGAGACCGAGAGCTTGTAGCCGAGCAAGTCTGTGCGCATCGAGGGCGGTTGGCGGACGTAGTGGTACATGAGGATCGGCAGCGTGATAATCTGCCGCCCGGTCGGGATGACCTGCAGCCGCGTCACGAAATATTCGTGTTCGCTGCTCGGCGACTTAAAGTTGAAGATCTCGACCGCAATCGGCGGGACCCGAGGTGGGGGTGATGCGTTCGAGATGCCGCCGGCTTGAAGGAGATAGCCCGTCGCCACCACCGTCAGCAGGAGAGCCGCTGCCCGCACGCTGCTCCGCATCGACGATAGCTTAAGGTCGTGCGGAAGTTGAAGACAATCGCGGTCGATGTGAACCCCGCGACTCGCGCCGTGATCACAGGGACCGAGGTGTACACGCGCGAGGTCTGCTCGCGTTTGGCGGCTGCCGCGCCGGACCTTCGGTGGCGGTTCTTCGCGTCACGGCCCCGTGCCGGGCTCGGTGTCGACGTCATGGCGATCCCCTTCCGCCGTCTGTGGTCGCAGGTGCGTCTTCCCATCGCCCTCGCCTCCGAACGGCCGGACCTGCTTTTCGTCCCCGCTCACGCCATCCCGTTTGCGTGGCCCGGAAAGGCGCTGACGGTCGTCCACGACCTGGCCTTCGAGCGGTACCCGAGTGCGTACTCGGCGGCCGAGCGCGCCTATCTGCGGCTCACCACGCGGTGGGCGGCGCTGCGCTGCCCGCTCCTGATCGCGGTCTCGGAATCCACCAAAGCGGACCTCGTGTCTGTCTACGGCGTCCGCCCCGAGCGAGTCAGAGTGGTGCCCCTGGGCGCCTCCGAGCCGGCGGTGACGCCTGCCCCCATCTCGCGCCTGTCCGAGCTGGGCCTGGACGGCGCATTCGTGCTGCAGGTGGGACGCATCGAGACCCGCAAGAACCAGGGCGCCGCGCTTGCGGCGGTCGAGCGGCTGGACGGCGTCACCCTCGCTGTCGCGGGCCCCGAGCGAGACGCATCGCTGGCGGCCAAGCTGCGAAGCTCACGCCGCTGCCGTGTGCTCGGTCGCGTCGACCAACCGACTTTGGAGCTTC
>DATBZP010000037.1:0-2523 GCA_036513135.1 Candidatus Dormiibacterota bacterium
CCATAGCGTGATCAGATCGAATGATTGCGGACGTAGTTGCAGTTCCTCGATCGGTCCCAGCACCAAATCGAGCCCGTAGTGCTCCTGTGCAAACTTGACGGCTGACGTCGATACCTCCGTCCCGACCACGTCCCAACCCAACTGGTCGCGAGCCAAGGCGAGGAAGGTACCTATTCCGGCGCCTACATCCAGCAGCCGTACCGCAGGTCCCGCTCGCTTGACAAGGCCGAGCCGTTTGGACCACATGCGCTGCCGCCCGGAATCGTCGGTGATCCAGCCGTCGTAAAAGTCCGGCTCTGAATATGAGTTCGCTATCTCCGCTTGTGACGGCCGTGGGTTGACAAAGCGATACCCGCAGGCGGCGCACTCCACAACGTTCGCCGCGGAAGAGACGGTCGACAATCGGACGGCTCCACACAGGTCGCAAGCAACGACGTGCTCGGTGAACGAGAAGGTGGATGGCATTTCCTCGGCGTCGAGTCTAAGGCGGCGTAGCCCGAGGCCGTACATTGTCTTGACACCTACCGGCCTGTAAGGAGACGCCCAATGTCCACGCTCGCTTTCGACCCCGAAGAGACGACTCAGTGGGAGAAGACCCACCCACGCACGATCGCACCTGAACAGTGGAAGAAGTTCGAGGGCTACGCCGCCGAGATCTTTCAGGCCTTCGGCATGGATCTGCACACCCCCGGCACGACGACAACTCCCACCCGGTTCCTGCGCGCGCTGTTTGACGCCACCAACGGTTACGAGGGCGATCCCAAGCTGCTCACAGCCTTCCCGACCGAGTGCCGCGGCGGTCCCGACTGCAGCATCAGCCAGGTGATCGAAGGCCCGATCGAGTTCTTCTCGCTCTGCGAGCACCACGCGCTTCCGTTCCACGGCCACGCGTACATCGGCTACATCGCGCACGAGGAGATCATCGGCATCTCCAAGCTGACGCGGCTGGTCCGCGTGTTCGCTCGACGGTTCACCGTCCAGGAGCGGATCGGGGTCGAAATCGCCGACGAGCTGGTGCGAGTGCTCCAACCTCACGGCGTCGCGGTGCACCTGAACGCGATGCACCTCTGCACGATGATGCGAGGTGTCCGCGAGGGCCACTCACGCACCTTGACCTCATTCTGGCGCGGCAACTACGAGAGCGACCCTCAGCTCAGGACGGAGTTTCTCCAGGCGACCAACCAGACAGCCCACTGATGGCGTTGGAGCCGTTCGAGGTCCTCTACGAGGCAGATCTGCCGGCTTACAAGCTGCCCGCCGACCTGGAGCACGTGTACGGCCGGCTGGGCTTCTCGACTCCCGTCGTCTATTCGAACTTCGTCTCGTCGCTCGATGGCGTCGTCACCCTCGGATCGCAGCCTTCGGCCGGCTCGATCATCAGCGGCAAGTACGCCGCCGACCGCTTCTTGATGGGCCTGTTGCGCGCGTGCGCCGACGCCGTGGTGATCGGGGCCGGCACCATGCGAGCGACTCCCGGCCACCTCTGGACGCCCGCCCACGTTTTTCCCGAGCTTGCGACCGAGTTCATCGCTCTTCGCAGCAATCTCGGCCGGACCACGGAGCCGAAGCTCGTGCTCGTGACCGCGAGCGGCGACGTCGACGCTGCGCATCCAGCTCTCGTCAGGGGCGCGATCGTCCTGACCACCGCGGATGGCAAGAGTGCGATCGGCAGCCGCCTACCGGCGACCTGCGAGATCGTGGAGATGGGGAAGGGCAAGCACCTGGACCTGGGCCAGGCTCTGGCCGAGCTGCGGGGTCGAGGTCTGAACGTGCTCCTCACCGAGGGCGGCCCGCACCTGGTGGGTCAGCTGATCGAGGGCGGCCTGCTGGACGAGGCCTTCCTCACCCTCTCACCGGTGATTGCCGGCCGGCAAGGCGAAAAGCGGCTTGGCATGGTCGAGGGGATCGAGCTGCTGCCGAAGCACGGTGCCTGGAGCAGGTTGCAAAGCGCTAGGCGCCACGGCGACTACCTGTTCCTGCGCTATCGAACGCCTGGGCCCGCAGCGCGCGCTTGATCGCGTCCTGAGATTCGAGCAGGGAGCGCCGCAGCGGCGCGGGTAGGTTTTTCGCGAGCGCCGCATCGGTCGCGTCGGCGACCTCCTGGGTGAGGACAGCGCGCGGGTACATCCATCCGACGATGGAGATCGCCTCCTCAGAATCGTGCGACTCCCAGACCGCTAGCAGGCTGTCGAAGAACGGCCTGACGAATGCCCTGAGCAGATCCTGCTGATCGACGTGATGGAAGCCCTCCGCGATCGCCCGCTTCATCGCCAGCGACGGCGCTCCGCCCTCTATCACCGCCTTCCAGGCTTCTTGTTTCGCGGGCGCCAGCGGCCGGGCCGCGCGCGCCGTCGCGGCACGCCTGTGGCCTTCATCGGTCGGGTCCCGCTGGAGCTCGCGCGCGATGAGGTCCTCGCCCGCAGAGCCGATCGTGGCCAGCGCGATGACCGCACTCCAGCGGACGCCGAAGTCGATGACGAGGCCCTCGGGCTGAGTCGAGCCGTCCAGCAGACCGCGCACCCA
>DATBZP010000038.1:0-5442 GCA_036513135.1 Candidatus Dormiibacterota bacterium
CGACCATCTCCTTCAGGGTCTCGTCAGGCAGGCGTCGAAGCGCCTCGATCTCGACGGCGCGAGACTTGATGGCCGGCAGCAGCGACCGAACACGGTCCAGATACTCCGCACGCGTGATCGCCGGCTTGTGGACGGATTTGCTCATCGGCGCCTACATCGTGTTGCCGGCCGGCTCTGGCAGCTTGCCGGACGGCGTCGTGTGATCAGGGGCGATCCGAGATCGTTTGGGCCCCCACCAGACGATGCCTACGCTCAGATCAGCTTGCGTCCACCGGATCGGCTCCCAATCGGGATCGAAGATCAGGTAGCTGCCGGAGAAGATCTCGAGCCGGTGGCCGCTCCCCGGATCGAGGAGGTAGAGAAAGCAGGCCTGGCTGATGCCGTGGCGGCCTGGCCCGAAGTACGCGATCTCGTGCTCCATGATCAGGTCGGCGGCTCGAAAGACGTCCTGCCAGTTGTCGACCCAGTACGCCAGGTGGTTGAACAGGCCGGCGTCCCCGGTGGGCGAGTCGCTGACCGCGATGTCGTGGACGAGCGGTGTGACCGACATCCATGAGGACACGACCTTGCCCTCGCCGTTGACGATGTATTCGCGGGTCTTGAACCCGAACGTGCTCTCGAGCCATTTGGCCGCAACCGCGCCGTCCTCGGCATGCATATTCACGTGATCGATCCGACGTGGAGCGACCCCGCGACCTTCGAGGCGATACGGGTTGTTGAGCAGCCGCGAACGCTTGTCGAGTGGAGCTTTGGGCTTTTCGACGTCGTAATAGATCTCGAATACCTGGCCTGGCACCGAGTGAAAGCGAAATGCCCTCCCCTGGCCGCGTTCCTCGCCGGCGGCGACCATCTGCACCGACGTACCCTGCGAGCGGATTCGATCGGCAAACGCGTCCACGTCCTCAGGGCGTTTGGTTCGCCAGGCGACGTGATCCACCGTGGCCGCGTCGCCGGGCCGAAGGCTTAACGAGTGATGCTCGAACTCGCCCCAGGCGCGGAGGAAGATCGTGTCGCCGTCACGTTCGACCTCCTGCAGGCCGATCAAGTCGCGCCAGAACCACAGGGACTTTTCGAGGTCCGGCGTGGTGAGGGCCACGTGGCCCAGCTTCGCAATCTCAGGCTCGCGTTCCATCATTCAGTCTCCGTTCCCGATCCTCTAAGCCATCAGGGTCGTACCTCGCGACCGCATCTGGAACGATCATTCTACATAGGTCTTCCGAGACCTGTGACGGCCGCCTTGACCCCGATCGAGTGAACTATCGTGAGCGCTCATATGAAGCTTGCCATGCACATCAGCCACCTTGGCGACATCACCCGCGCAAAGCCGTTGGTCACTGATCTCGAGTCGGCGGGGCTAGACATTTTCAACGTTTCCGAGGCGTACTCCTTTGACGCGGTGAGCAAGGTGGGATACCTGGCCGCGATCACGACCCGGGCGCAGATAGCCACCACGATCCTGAATGTCTTCTCGCGGACTGCGGCGACCATCGCCATGACCGCGGCCGGCTGTGACTACGTGAGCGGGGGCCGGTTCGTGCTCGGGCTTGGTACCTCGGGACCTCAGGTCATCGAGGGTTTTCACGGCATGCCCTTCGGTCACGGCGTCAGCCGCGTCCGGGACTACATTGCCGTGACCCGCCAGGTGCTACGCCGCGAGCCCCTCAAGTACGAGGGCCGCACTGTTCGGGTGCCGCTCGCATCGACCACGGATCGGCGCCCCCTCAAGCTCATCGATCACCCCGTCCGCGATACGGTCCCGATCTGGTGGGCGGCGATTGCCGACGTGGCCGTGGAGGCTACGGCCGAGGTTGCGGACGGCTGGCTGCCCGCATGGTTCGTGCCCGAGCAGTGCGACGAGGTGTACGGACGAGCGCTGCGAGCCGGCGCCGCCAGGCGCGACCCGTCTCTCGGCCCTCTTGAGATCTCGGCCGCCGTCTCGGTCGGGCCAGGCGATGATCCCGTGGCGGTCGCCGACGCGCTTCGTCCCGGCGTCGCCCTGTACGTCGGCGGCATGGGGAGCCGCGAGACGAATTTCTACAACCAGCTTGCGGTGCGGTACGGCTACGGAAACGAGGCCAGGACCCTGCAGGACCTATACCTGGCCGGTCGTCGCGAGGAAGCTGCCGCGGCGGTACCGGCCCAGTGGATCCAGGGGATGACGATTGCGGGCGACCGTGGTCGGATGATCGATCGTGTGGCGGCGTACAGAGCAGCGGGGGTGACAGTGATCGACATCCGCCCATATGGCAATCTGGTCGAGGTCGTGGCGGGCCTGCGTGAGGTCGTGGACGCAACCGATTGACGGCGCCGCCGCTCAGCCGTGCTCTACGCAGGGACCCAGGTCACGACTCCGCCTTGCTCGGTGGATTCGACCGCGCCGTTTCTCTCCATGAGCCGCAAGTGCGCAAGCGTCTCGCTCAGCGCTGAACCGCGGTTCGCCTGGTCAAGGTGAGCCCAGCCGTCGATGCGTCCCACCCAACTGAGCTCACGGGCGATCTCGGCCGCGGTGCTTCCCGCAGGCGTCAGGGCAGCGCGAATCTCGGCGCACCGCCGATGGTGGTGGCCGGCGATCTCCTGAACCCGTCTACCCAGCCCGTTGAACGGATCGCCATGACCCGGCAGGACGAGGTCGACCGCGAGGCGACCAACCCGGTCAAGCGATTCGAGGTACTCGTACAGAGGGTCGCGGGCCTGGTCGAAATAGAGGCCGACGTGGGGCGTGATGTCTTCGAGCACGTGATCGCTCGAGATGAGGATGCGGCGCTCGGCGTCGAGAAGACACAGCAAGCCGGGGCTGTGGCCGGGTGTCCAGACGACCTCAAGATGAGCGTCGCCCCAGGAGATGATTTCGCCACCGTTAAGGGGCGTTGGCTGAGATGGCGCGCCCATCGGCAGGCCGCGCCACTCGAGCGGGGTCTCGACGGGCATCCCGTTCCGCCGGTACCACTCGGTCACCCGATCGCGCCGGACCTCTACGGTGGTCGTGTCGATGAAGGGCATCTCAGCGGGGTGCATGCGCACCTCGGCGCCGCTCAGTTCGGACAGCGTCGCGGCCAGGCCAATGTGGTCCGGGTGCGCGTGGGTGACGATGATGAGCGCGATGTCGTCAGGCTTGTGCCCGAGGGCCGCGAGCCTCGCGGTCAATGCAGTCATGCCCTCCGGGATGCCGACGCCTGTGTCGACGAGCAGCAGGCCGTCCGGACCCGTGATCAGGTAGGCATTGACCTCGGGCAGCCACGTCGATCGGGTGGGCAGGGTGATGCGGTGAATGCCTGGAGGAACAGGAGCGCCCCGGGTCACGGCGGCCATTCTAAGACCGCGTGTAGTACTCGTTACACAACCGCACTCCGGGCCGGCCCAAGGGCACGGTGGCGTAGTACGATCCCCGGAATGATCACTACAGCCCCTCGGGAAGCGGATGGGCGAAGCTGACGAAGCGCCCCTGCAGGGGCTGAAGGTTGCCGACCTCAGCGGTGGCATGGCCGGTCCGCTCTGCGCGATGATCCTTGGCGACCTGGGAGCCGATGTTTACAAGATCGAGACGGTCGACCGTGGAGACCTGACTCGGTATGTCGACCCCACGATGTTTCAGGCGCTGAACCGCAACAAGCGCTCGCTGGCGGTGAACCTCAAAGAGCCCCGCGGACTCGCCGCGATGCAGCGATTGCTACCGAAGCTCGACGTCTTCATCGAGAATTTCCGGCCCGGCGTTGTGGATCGGCTGGGGCTGAGCTATGAGGCGGTGGACAGGGCCAATCCGTCGATCGTTTATGCGTCGTTCACCGGTTTCGGCGCCACCGGACCGGACAGCCAGCGCCGCGCTGTTGACCAGGTCGCCCAGGCGGAGACCGGGTTCTTCGGCCTCAACGGAGGCCCGGGCGGAAAGCCGACTCCGGCAAGGGTCACGGTCGTCGATGTCACAGGGGGCCTCGCGCTCGTGCAGGGGGTCCTTGCCGCCCTTTTCCGTCGCGTGCGCACCGGTCGCGGCTCAAGGGTTGAGACCAATCTCCTCGACGCCGCACTTTTTCAACAGATCAACGGCATCGCCCACTACAGCTCCACCGGCAAGGAGCCCGGCGACCAGGAACCGATGGGGGCTCCCTCCGGCGTGTTCCAGACGCGCGACGGCGCGATCTACCTGGGAGCCTTTTACCAGGAGCACTTCGAGGCGGCCTGTCAGATCGTCGGATTGGGTGAGCTTGCCGACGATCCTGCTTACGCCAACATCGAGCTGCGGGGACGCGCGCTGGCGCGCATCAACTCGCTCTTTGCCGAGCGTTTGGCAGAGTGGAACCGCGCCGACATCCTTCGCGAGTTCGAAAAGGCGGGCCTACTGTTCGCGGCTGTCAAGACATACGCGGAAACGGTCGCCTCGCCGCAGATCCAGCTCAACAAGACGCTGTTCGAGATGACCGGCGGCGACAGCACGATCCTGGGGGTCCACCTGCCCTTCCGCCTGGACGGGGACATTGGCCCGGCACCAAAGCCTCCACCGCGACTTGGCGAGCACAGCACCGAGATCCTGCGGGAGCTCGGTTTGTCAGACTCCATATCGTCGCTTCTCGCAGACGGAGTGGTCGTCCAGGGCTGATCGATCAGCGGACTCAGTGAGTCAGAAAGTCGATCACGAGGCGGTTGAACTCATCCTTCTTTTCAACCTGGGCCCAGTGGCCGCACCGAGAGAAGATGTGAAGCCGTGAGTTGCGAAGCCGTCGCAGGGCGAAAAATGCGGCGTCCATCGGAACCACGCGGTCGTCGCGTCCCCAAATCAGAAGGACTTGATGATTGATCTTCTCCAGGTGCCGCCAGAGGTCGTTCTCCTCACGGATGCGCCGGCCTTCTTCGGGCGTGACGTCCGGCATGGCTGCCTGCTTGAACCCGGCGAAGGTTTCGGGGTCGCTGGCGGACTTCCAACGTTCCTCGAGGAGCTCTGGCGTAACCAGCTTCTGATCCCAGACCATGATTCGCACGAAGCGCTCCAATGTCTCCCTGGTCGGATTGGTCAGAAACTCGCGCAGAATGCTGATGCCCTCGGTCGGATCCGGCGAGAAGATCACGTGTGCGATCCCTCCGGGCCCCATGAGGGCCAGCTTCTGGACCCGCTCGGGGTGATCGATGGCGATTCGAGATGCAACGCCGCCGCCGTACGAGTTGCCCAGGAAATGGGCTTTGTCGATGTGCAGCTCATCCATCAGACCGATGACTGCCTTTGCCGCGTACGTGATCGACGAGCCGCTGATCTTCGGCTTGTCCGACCAGCCGAACCCGGGCTGATCCACGAGCAAGGTTCGGAAATGGGCGGAGAACGCCGGCAGGTTGCCTTTGAAGTTGCTCCACGCGCTCGCACCCGGCCCGCTGCCATGGAGCGCGACCAGGACCTGGTCGTCGGCGCCGGCCTCGTTCCAGTGGAGGGTGATCTCACCCACCTTCTGCTTACGGCTC
>DATBZP010000039.1:0-9929 GCA_036513135.1 Candidatus Dormiibacterota bacterium
GGGAGGTGGCCCGAAGGGCCGGTGGGGGGATGGGTAGAACTTCCTCCCCGCTTGCCGGGGAGGTGGCCCAAAGGGCCGGTGGGGGGATGGGTAAAAGTTCCTCCCCGCGAGCCGGGGAATTGGCGCGCAGCGTCGGCGGGGGGATGGGCAAAACTTCCTCCCCGCTAGCCGGGGAGGTGGCCCGAAGGGCCGGTGGGGGGATGGGGGTAATTTCCTCCCCGCTTGCCGGGGAGGTGGCCCGAAGGGCCGGTGGGGGGATGGGTAGAACTTCCTCCCCGCTTGCCGGGGAGGTGGCCCGAAGGGCCGGTGGGGGGGTGGAGTTTTGACAGTGGCCCGCGACCAGTTGATGGAGAAGGTCGTTGCGCTCACGAAGCGACGAGGCTTCATCTTCCCGTCGAGCGAGATCTACGGCGGCCTGTCGGGCTTTTACGACTACGGCCCGTACGGCGTCGCGCTGAAGCGCGCGATCCGAGACCTGTGGTGGCGCCACATGGTTGACCTGCGCGACGACGTCGTCGGCCTCGAGTCGACGCAGATCATGCCGTCAGAGGTGTGGGCCGCCTCCGGCCACCTGACCAACTTCGTCGACCCATTGCGCCAGTGCCTGGGCGAATGCAAGAAGCGATGGCGGGCGGACCACGTGAAGGGCGACAAGTGCCCCGAGTGTGGAGGCCCGCTGGACGAAGCCCGCATGTTCAACCTCATGTTCAAGACCCACGTGGGCCCGGTGGAGGACACCTCTTCGGAGGTCTACCTGAGGCCGGAGACGGCGCAGGGCATGTTCGTCGACTTCAAGAACGTTCTGAACTCATCGCGCGTCCGAGTGCCGTTCGGAATCGCGCAGCAGGGGAAGTCGTTCCGCAACGAGATCACGCCCGGCAACTTCGTCTTCCGCGTGCGCGAGTTCGAGCTGATGGAGATGGAGTACTTCGTCAAGCCGGACCAGGACGACGAGTCGTTCGACTATTGGCGCAAGGAGCGAATGCGGTGGTACACAGACGTGCTGGGCGTCAAGCCCGAGCGCCTGCGCTTTTACGACCACCCGAAGGCGAGCCTGTCGCACTACTCGAAGCAGACGACCGACATCGAGTACGAGTTCCCATTCGGCTGGGGAGAGCTGGAGGGAGTGGCGGATCGGACCGACTTCGACCTGCGCGTGCACCAGGAGCGTTCGAAGGTCGACCTGACCTATCTCGATCCCGAGACGAACGAACGCTACCTCCCGTGGGTGATCGAGCCGGCGGTGAGCGTGGACCGCATCTTCATCACGCTACTGCTCGACGCCTACGACGAGGACGTGGTGAACAACGAGCCGCGCATCCTGCTCCGCCTGCACCCCAACGTGGCGCCGGTGCAGGTCGCCGTAGTTCCGCTGTCGAAGAAGCCGGAGCTCATCGCTCCTGCCCAGGAAGTCGTGAAGTCGCTGCGAGGCGAGTTCCGGGTGGAGTACGACCAGACGGGCGGCAACATCGGCCGGCGCTACCGCCGGCAGGACGAGATCGGCACCCCCTTCTGCGTGACGATCGACTTCGACACCCTCAACGACCAGGCGGTGACGATCCGCCAACGCGACTCAACCGTGCAAGAACGAGTCAAGATCGACGCGCTTCCGGATCGGTTGAAAGTCCTGACGCGCTAGCGGATCCAGAGTTCAGCCGACCTGCTCTCCGTGTGCGTCTGCATTGGTTCGCCAAAAGAGGTCGGACGAGATGAGGATGTCGGCACTGGCGATGTTGGTGGCCAGAGGAACGTTCCGCACGTTGCAGATTCGCAGCAGGGTTTGAATGTCCGGGTCGTGCGGGTGCTTGTCCAGGGGATCCACAACGAAGACCACAGCATCCACTCGCCCTTCAACAATTCGATTCGCGATCTGGACGTCTCCGCCAAGGGGGCCGGACCCCACGCGCTCGACATTGAGCCCGACCTTCTCGACCAGCAATCTGCCGGTGGTGCCGGTGGCCAACAGCTCGCACTGCTGCAAGCGATCTCGGTTGAAAGTGGCAAAAGCGACCAGGTCGGCCTTCTTGCCATCATGCGCGATGATCGCCAGGCGCGGCCTGTAGGTAGGTTCATGTTTCGTCAATTTCATCAATAGCTCCAACCCATGCGGACCGGTTCGTATTTCTCCGCTGCCAGATTGACTCTCGCTTGCGGGGTATGCGAGCAACCTAAAGGGAGGAGGTTAAGGCTCCTGTTTGGGATCGGACTGCGTGAGTTAAGCCCTAACTGCAGAAGACGGTGCCCACGAAACCTGTCGTGATGGCCCTAGTGAGGAGCTTGGCTCAGGAACCAGTTGATCATGAACAGCGCGTATTTCGGCTGCGCGGTCAGATAGAAGTCTGGATTCTCGCGGCCTTCGAGGAAGGCAGCGAGGCCGTCCGAATAGCTCTCGACGTGCAGCAGCTTCACAAAGGGAACACTCGTCGACTTCACCTGTCCGATGAAGGCCAGGCGCTGGTTCGTGATCACCAGCGACCCAGAGTCCAGCTTGGTCAGGGACTGCTGTTCGATGGGATGACCGTGGAAGGACCCGACGCGATACCGAATTCCTGTGTGCCCGATTGGAAAGCTGAAGCCCTGGCTGCCACCTACCCATTGCCTCCGAGTCTGGTTTCGCGCGAGAGTGGCCGGCGCGACGAGGCACGCACGCTCTCCGCGTTTCAAAATCAGCGGGCTATCAACATCCTGAGGTCCATACGTCTTGAGGTACGCAGCGACGTAGGGCGCATCGAACCCCATTTCACCGAGTGCGTCGGTGCGCCGCTTTAGTTCTTCGTTGTTCGCACTCGCGGCAGTCGACACTGACGCGGCGTGCTGCTCGAGCTCTTGTGCTTGGGCTTCGGCAGCGACAGCCTGGCCACGAATGGAATCGACTTCCGGCATCGATACCTGAGGACTCTGTCGCGCAATCTGCGCCAGAAGAGGGTGAAGCTGTGACTCCAGCTCAGCGCGCTCGCTGGATAGCTTTCGAGTTTCGTTCCAGCCCCCCAGCTTGCCGGCCAGACCACTGATCCCACCGTGGTCTTTGGCGTGTATCGATTCCAGCTCGGAATCATCCGTCGCGAGCTTCCCACTCAAGGCGATTGCCTGCTGAGTCAGTTCGGCCACTTGCGCCGAAGCAGACCATTGGGAGACCTTGGTTGCCAAGGCGCTACCAACCTGAGCCCACAGGTCCTCTGCCAAGGCACGCAGTGATGTCGCCTGCTCTGTGTCTTTGTCCGCCTCTAGTTCATGTGCTTTGACGTGAGCACCTAAACCCGCGAGATCCAAAAGGGTGACAGGCCCGCCTTCGGTGTCGACGACTTGCGGCGACGAGGCAGCATCCGGTGGGGCAGAGGTCAAGTCAGCAGCCACGTCCCCGGACCATGCTAAAGCTCTGTAGGCGGCGAGACGCTTCGGCGAATCATCCTGGAGTGTTCCTCAAGGATTGAGCGCTGGCTAATGGGCCCCTGGTCCCGGAGCTCCCAGGTTCCCAGTCCACCAGTGCACTCCGCCATGGCTCGAGCAGGTGCCACTGCGATTCTTGCTGTAGCTCCAGGACCCGTCCGCACAGACGGCGGACGCCCCGGCGGCAGTTGCTGCGGCGTAAGGATTCTGCGGAGCTGGGGCCGCAACGGGCGCGGCAACCGGCGCGGCAACCGGCGCGGCAACGGGCGCCACGACGGGAGACGGTTTGGCAACGGGCGAAGGTGACGGTGATGGACTGGCGACGGCCTTCGGGGAAGGGGAAGGAGACGGGGCACTGCTATAGGTTGACGGTGCTGCGGACGCTTCGACCTGGGCAATTTGGTGCGCAGTGGAAGTCGCTGGAGGTTGAGCAACAGCGGAGCTGATAGCTCCGATCGTTCCGAGGACGAACAGTCCAGCGACTCCTATCAACGCTACCTTCCAGCCGGTGATCCGCCGAAACCCCCGCGCGCTGGATTGAGGCGCTGCGACCGCACCGGTGGCAACCCATCGCCGGCCATCCCATGTCCATAGGCCGTCTGGCGACACCTGACCTTCCAACCCCATGCTTT
The DNA here is from genome assembly GCA_036513135.1 of Candidatus Dormiibacterota bacterium. Classification (GTDB taxonomy): domain Bacteria; phylum Chloroflexota; class Dormibacteria; order Dormibacterales; family Dormibacteraceae; genus Palsa-870. Next base: position 4,020 of record DATBZP010000039.1, read on the forward strand.
ACCCCCCGCTACCAGACGTCCTCCTGCGTGACCCTGGTGCGAATTCAGTATGCGTTAAGCCAAGACTTTCTGTCACTTCACATGTGGTCTATACTGCTAAGAGCCTTGTCACAATTGCCTGCACCAACGATTGCGTGAATGACTGAGCTCACCGGTTCGGTCAACGCAGATGCGCGGGCGTGGACCGGTGGCCGGCTCACCGCATTTGTAGCGAGGCACGCCCTTGCGTGGGAGCTGGTTACCGCAGGACTGACGGTTCTCTACGTCGTCCTGGCATTTCTCCAGGACCAGGGGTCGTCTGGGCTCGTGACAATCGCCGTGGTAGCGCTCGCGGGCATCTTTGCGATCGAGTTCGGGGTCAGGTTGTACGACTCACGCTCCCGTCGCGTATACCTCCGAAATCACTGGCTCGACATCGTCACTTGTATTCCGGTGGTCGGCCCGTTCCGTGCGCTGAGGCTGGTCCGTTTGGTTGGGTTTGTGAGACTGGGCGCCACCGCCCGCGGGTTTGGGGCCGGGGCGGCCGCGAGCGAACGGTTCGGCGGCGGCGTGGGTCTTTGGGTGCTCGCGCCCATTCTCATCATCGCGTGGCTGGCCGCCGGCTACGGGTATTACGAGCTTGAAGGTGGTGTCAACCCACACATCAACAATTTCGCCGACGCCCTCTACTTCGCATTCGTGACCGCGAGCACAGTGGGATACGGCGACGTCACTCCAGTCACTGCGGCTGGCAAAGTACTGACGGGTGTGCTCATCTTCGTAGGCATCGGCCTGCTTGGATTCGCCTCGGCTCAGATCACCGCCAAGTTACTGCCGCAACGAAATGAGATGGCCGAAGTGAAGGCCACGATGGAAAAACAGGTCCAGTTGCTTCAAGAGCTCAACTCTCGGCTGGACGCGGTGACTGCGATCCTGGGGCGGCAGCCAAAGGCGGATCTATCTCGACACGAGCCCAGCGACGAGGTTGCGCAGGTCGCTTAATCGGTTCTGGTATTTGTGCATGCGAGCCTGAGCTGTTGAGCCGGGGTGCCATTCGAACTTGAGCTGGCCGTCCGTTTCTTCCGGTTGACAGATGCGCCGGAAATCCTCTGATGGGATCAGGAGGCATTCCTCGTGGAACCCTCCCTCTTCCCGAAGCCAGGCCAACACGGCGAAATAGGTGGTCGGGGACGGCCGGAAGCTCGAAGCCAGCACGCTAACCGTCGCAGCCGGATGGGCTCTATCGACTCCGCGAGTCTTGACCTGCATCCCCAAGACTCTGCGGCTATCCAGATGCAGCACCGCGAGCTCGGATGTCTCCAGGTCAGGAAACGGCCGGAACAGGTTGAGGTCCGAATCTTGCGCCAGCAGCCGCGCGACCTCCGTCTCGCCGAGGAACCCCAGGTCGCTCCGCCAGCTCGGGCGTGGCTCCGGGGCCTCTTCGAGGGTAAGGGCCGGCGGACTCATGCCGAATCGATCCACCAACTGTTCGGTTGGCACCAGAAAAGGAAGCCATCGGCTGTTCGATAGAGGGCGCATCCCAAAGCTCATCGCGTAGATCGGTCGCCCATCGTGCGTCGATTGCTCCGCCAGGCGCTTGAAGTCGCCCTCGGGGACGACCAGCATCGTCGGGCCCAGGCCTCCATCGACGATAAGACCGCCAACGAGCAGCGCCCGGTCGTCGGTGAGACTGTCGGCCCAGACGACAAGGTGGACTTCGCCGCCATCGAGGCTGGAGCGTCCCTTCGCTTGAATCGAGAGGTAGGCTCCGTCCGTCCGCCGGTGCACCATGGCGTCGATGCCGCGATCTGTCAGCGGCAGAAAGACATGCAGCTGTCCCCGTGACTGCTCTGTGAGCGCCGCCCACAGACGGAATTCGAACACCTGCCCCGAGGCGCTGACTTCGCTTGGCTTCCAGGGCCTTTCCACCACTGCAAACATAACGAAGCCCTGCGCGAGGCTTTCCCGCGCAGGGCTCAGATCACAAGAACTCTCTCAGTCGCGCTGGCCCACCAGGTCGCTCATCGCATGCACATTGGCCTTATCGCAGGTGAAGCCCAGGCAGCCCAGGTGCCAGCCGTCCTGGATCGTTCGCAGCATCGAGTAGTGGTTGTACGCGACGTGCGAGGTCCGACCGTCGTCGCCAGAGTGCGAGATGACGAGCGAGACGACGTGCCCGCCGCCCTGGCCCGCGACCGAGTCGCAGCAACCGGAGTCGTCGCCGAAACCGCCGAACCCGCTCCCGGTGTAGTCGCTCTCGTCCCACATGATGAAGATCTGCGAGTTGCCCTTCCAGGCGGACGAGGACATGATGCTGCCGACGGTGTTGGACAGGAACGTGTCGCCGGTGCTGATCAGGCCCTGGACGTTGGCGTAGTTGCAATCGCCTGCAGTCGAGCGGCCGTGCATGTCGTTGCACTGGTCGGGGCTGATCCACACGTAGTTCGGAACCCTTCCCGCGGCGAGGTCACTGTTCAGCTGGCCAAGGTCGACGATCTTCGACATCCGGGCGGGGCTGCTCTGCACGTCTGAATAAGAGACGAAGGGGTTGTGCTTGCGCTCGTAAAGCTGGTCGCCGCATGCGTGGTCGAGCGGCGTTGTGCACAGCGAATACGACTGCATGTACGCCTTCCAGGTCATGTCGTGCTTTTCGAGCTGGTCAACGATGTTGCGAACGTTGATGGTCGTGTCGTTGTCGTCAGCCACGCCATTGGTGCTGCCTGATGTCGCCGCGATGTAGTTCGGCTGGCTCGGGTGGGTCACGCCGAAGTAGTTGGTCGCAAGGCCGTACTTGCGGGCCGCCGCGTTGATCCACGGCGCGTTCGCGTTGCCGATCAAGCTGTTGTACCCCGTGTTCTCCATCATGATCACGAACACGTGCTGGACCTTCTTGGGGTCGCTGCGGCTCGTGTCGGCTGAGACCGAGCCCGACCCCACGATCATGGCCAGCAGTGTGGCGAACCCGGCCAAAGCGATCACTCGTCGCATCCGATAGCACCTCCCGGTTCAGGGCCAAAATGAACCACGGGCGCGCCGGCCGCGCGCCCCAGCCAGGTGAGTCTAGCGCAGCCCGTGCCGATTTCCCAGAACTCGATTCCGGGGCTTCCCGCTGCCCTAGAAACGCAAGGTTTTGGCTGGTAGAAGCGTTGAAATAGGTGAGGGATTTCGATCGCCAACCCCCACGGAGCAAGGCCTCGACCACCAACCCCCCTCTACCCCAGAGGCCTTCGCTCCCACCGCCCCGGCGGGGCCCCTTCCCGGACCGCCGGGCTCCGGCGGGGGCCCGCGGGTTCCAAGGTGATCCCAAGGTTGGACCCGTCGGTTCCAAGGTGATTCCAAGGTTGGGCTGGTAGTTTCGGGTCATGGTTCGGGATCAGATCGAAGCAATCGAGCAGCGCGACCAGGGCCTTCAGAAGCTGAGCGACCTCACGAAGAACATTTTCTATTGGGCTCTAGGGTTGCTGGCAGTGTTCTCGGTCACCGCGGCCGTGACCAATCCGGGTCTGAGCCCGGGCAGCTCCAACAGCTCCACGAGCCAGGCCGGCTTTGACGGCTCCACGACCCAGACCCAGTTCACGGATGACGGTCAGCAGCAGCAGCTCCAGGCCCCCACCCAAGGGTCTTACCAACCTACCTACAGCAGGCCGGTCGCGGTGTCTGGCGGGTCGCACTCGCACTAGCAGATCCACTTTCCCGTGGGGGAGAGGGCTAGCGTGAGGGGCTCAAAGAACTACTGCCCCACCACCCTGATCGTCCAGAAGTCGGATGACAGGCCCGGCTGGATCAGGTACGAGTAGGGCAGCGTGAAGTAACCCTTCATGCCCCACGCCGCGCCCCAGGAGTTGCGGACCAGGAACCACTGGCTAGCGTCGTCGTAACCCACGGCCATCACCGCGTGGCCGCCGACGGGCCGTTCGCCCCAACCTGGCATCGGCGCGTGGCCGGTGCGAGCGACGGTGGTGCTCTCGAAGCTCTGGTAGACGGTGAAGCCGAAAACGAACGGATAGCCGGAGGCGAGGCAGCCCTTCATCTGGTTCATGTCCTGGACCAGGCCCTGGTACGAGATGGCGCGGTCGAGCTTTGCATCCGTATACGCCCTGGCCGGCGGCTTGTTCGCGAACTTCGCGATGCGATAGGGCCACTCGGGCTCCGGGCACACTCCCAGGCTCGCCACCGATTTGATCCCGTCGCGGATCTGTGCGCCGCTGTCGGAGCGGACCGTCCCCTCGATGACTCGCTCGTTGTAGTAGATGAACAGGCGCGAGGGCACGAAGTCCGGCAGCTTCTGCTTTCTGCGGTCGAACTCGATCGCTCCACCGATCGCGTTCGCGGTGCAGCTGCCGAGGGCGCCCTGGTTGTAGACGGCCGGGCACCTCCGGCGCAGGTCGGTGCGGTTTGGCAGCGCGGTCAGGAATTGTGCCGGCGCGGCGTACATGTGGTCGCGCTGGTCAGGTTGGTCGGGAATCCAGCCGTAGCGGGCGATCTTGCGTGGTCTGGTCATGGCCGGATTATCGCCGCTGCAGTGCTAGTCTGGCGCCCATGCGGCCGATGAGTAGCCTGGCCAAGTTCGGCATCGCCGCCGTCGCGCTCTTCATCGCTTTCGCCGTGCTGTGGATCGTTCTGCTTGGGCCTGCGGCCCTGATCCTGCTCAAGCCCCGCTAATTCACCTCCCCGCTCGCCGGGGAGGTGGCGCGAAGCGCCGGTGGGGGCGTGCCCTAGAGGTAAGCCCAGCTCGCGACGCTTGGCGAGCCGCCGATGTAGATCTGCACCCCGTCTGGGAACCGGTGTCCCTCGAGCACGATCGCCGTCGCACGGGTGTGGCCCTCCATGATCACCAGGTGGCCGTCCGGGCGCCTCAGGCAGATGATCTCGGGCAGCGGCGGCGGCGGGTGTGACTCGGAGATCCGCAGCGCGAGCGCCAGGACCAGCATGTTCGTGACGTCGCCGGTGAACACGTGCCCGACGTTGGCGGCTCCCTCCGCGACTTTGCGCGTCACTGGCGCCAGGGCGGTCCACGCGGCGTGCCCGTTCGCGTATTGCATCTCGCCGACCTCCTGGCTCGACAGCCGCGCCCTGCGCCAGTTGACATCGTTCGCGAGGCCCTCGAAACTCTTGATCCCAAGCCCGAAACCGTGAGTCTTGACGACGATTCGGCGCCGCAGCTCGTTCTGATCGGCGTCTCGCAGGTCCGGTTTGCGGGCGGCCGTCAGCGCGCGAGCGAGATAGACCGGGTTGGCCGGCTCGCCCACCAGGTACTGCTGGAACCCGACGGAGTCGATCTCGGCCTGCAGCCACGCCAGTATCACCTGGTTCTCGGTGGCCAGGCCCAGGTCGTCCATCGCACAAATTTACCTCCCCGCTTGCCGGGGAGGTGGCGCGAAGCGCCGGAGGGGGGATGGAGCCTGGACAGCGACCGATCACCGGCTTGCGCCAGAATTGTTTGCAGCGATGGCAGCTGCACGTAAATGGGTCTATCAGTTCAGCGAGGGGTCGGCGAAGATGCGCGACCTCCTCGGAGGCAAGGGCGCCGGTGCGGCCGAGATGACTCGCGCGGGCATGCCCGTCCCGCCCGGCTTCACCATCACCACCGAGGCCTGCCGCGAGTACTACGCGCGCGGCCGCAAGCTCCCCGGCGGTTTGTGGGACCAGGTCACCGCCTCGCTGAAGACGTTGGAGCGCAAGGCGGGCAAGCGCTTCGGCGACCCGCGCGACCCGCTGCTCGTCAGTGTCCGCTCCGGCGCCAAGTTCTCGATGCCGGGAATGATGGACACGGTCCTCAACCTCGGCCTTAACGAGGAGACGGCGCGCGGCCTCTCCGCCCTGACCAAGAACGAGCGATTCGCCCTCGACGCCCGGCGCCGCTTCATCCAGATGTTCGGCAAGACGGTGAAGGGGATCGACGGCGACAAGTTCGAGCACGCGCTGCGCCAG
>DATBZP010000040.1:0-5945 GCA_036513135.1 Candidatus Dormiibacterota bacterium
TTGCCCTTGGACAGCTTGCCGAAGGCCCGGCCCGGATCGAGATGCAATCGCTCGACCAGCTCGCGAATGCGCGCACGGTTGTAGTTTTGTCGCAGCTCACCGAACCAGGAGAACAACTCATTTCCGGTCATCGCCGGGTCGATCCGGAAGTCGCCGGGCAGATAGCCGACGCGGCGTCGGATTGCGGTATCGCGAGCCGCCGATCCACCAAGAACGGTGGCCGCTCCGGAAGTTGGTCGAATGAACCCCATGAGCAAGCGGATCGTCGTCGTCTTCCCGGCTCCGTTGGGCCCTAGGAAACCAACCACTTCGCCCGGTCCGACCTCAATGCTCAGCTCCGAGACGGCGGTGAGCTTGCCGAAACGCTTGGTGAGCCCCTTCGTCGCGATCGAGGGCTGCACGCCGCCGTCACTCATTTCCGAACCACCCCGGTGAGCAGAATGTCGAGCGCCTTGCGTATGTTGGCCCAGCGGAAGCCCGAGGCGTCGAGGCCACCATGGAGCAGCAGACCATCGGCGAGAGCCAGCAGCAGCGAGGCGAACGCATTGGCTGGGATCTCCTCTAACTCGCCGTTGGCGATGCCAATCTCGATCCAAGTGCGGAGGCGCTCGCGGCGGCGCTGCACGACTTCGGCGAATCGCGCGCGCACCGCCTTCTCGGTCATCATCGCCGTCCAGAGGTCGGCGCGAACCTGGACATGGGCCGGATCCTCACCCTGAGCGAGCGTAGCGCGGGTGAACCGACGCAATCGCTCTGCACTTCCGAACTCCTTTGTATCCAACTCATCGAGAACCAGGTCAACCGCGCCGGCGTCTTCTTCCAGGAGCGCAAGCAGCAGCGCCTGCTTGCTATCGAAGTAACCGTAGAAAGCGCCTTTGCTCAGCCCCGTTTCTGCACATACGTCGTCAACCGTCGTATCGCGGTAGCCCTTTCGGGCAGCACACCGCCAGGCGCCATGGATGAATTGCTGCCTGCGCTCGTCCCGAACCGCCTCCGAAATGCGCGGCATTTGATCCACATTATAAAACGGACCAGTCGGTTTGTTTACCCCCCCCGACAATACCGAATCACCTCCCACACTCGGAAGCTGGAACCAGACCCGAGGGCGAGCGGCGAGGGGTATGTGGGTCCGATAACGTGGCCTTCAGGGTCGCTGAACAGCGCGATGCTTGGCGCGCCGGGGACGGGGGAGGCCAGCTCAGCCCGGTGGGGCTTCCTCAAGCACTATCTCGATCAGGTGCATCGCCGGCATTAGGCATTCCGACTCGCTGCATGCCTGCCAAGAGATGCTCACCCTCAGCGTCCGCGCTCTGGTCTCGGCCACCACGTTGATAGCAAATGGTATGAGTAGGTGCAGCCTCCCCTCGTAGACGTTGAACTCCTCATCCAGTCCTTCGACCCGGAACGGACGGACCGGCGGGTACTCCGGCTCGCCGGCGGCCAGACCCTCATCAGCATTGATCTCGACGGCCAGTGACGTGTACCCGTTCGGGATTGGCCGGCCATAAACATGCCAGCCCGGCTCGATCTCAACCTCGACGTGCAGCCGAGTCTTCTCCCAGCGAACGTAATAATCGGAATCGGTGTAGGCCTTGACCTTTACGTGCGCGGAAGCCAGCCCCTGCATGTTCCCCGACCTTGCCAGGGTCGCGCCGTGGGTCACGGCCTCTAGCAGCTGGCGGGCGCCCTCGCGTGCCCGGTAGTTCTCCTGGATTCGCTTCTGGGATACGGTCCCCGACTCGTCGAGGACAAAGACGGCCGGGTACGCGACCCCTTGTTGATGCGCACTGGTCTTGATCCCGAAGGCAGCGTGGTGGGCCTCCAGCTCTTGGTCCAGCAGACCCAGCTCGGTTATGACGCGGCTGCCCACATCGGACAAAAGAGGGAAGTCGATCCCCTTGGCCGCGGCAAAATCCCGCAGCACCTCCTGGGGGTCATAGCTGACTCCGATTAGCGCGACGCCGGCGCGGACCAACTCGCCGTGTACCTTCTGCAGCTCAACGAGCTGCGCCTTGCAGTAGGGTCACCACTTGGCGCTTCGATAGAACACAACCAGGGCACGACGGCCTGCCCTCCAAGCGTGGAGGGAGATCGGCTGGCCGCCGGCATCGGGGAGCTCGATATCCGGAAAGGCGGCGCCAACGGCGGGCCCGATCTGGGTCAGGTCAGTGCCGTTCACCTTCATGTCAACCTGGACCCGGAGGGTACATGTTCCGGGGCGGGCTCAGGATGACGGCGACTGTAATCACGACCCCGTAATTGATAGCAAGACGTGGCTCCCGTCGATCCTGCCAACAGACACGTTGCGGCCACTCACGACAGAGGCGGATCTGAAGCCTTCTACTCCGGGCGCGGCGGCCGCCACCAATAATGCTTGGCATCGCTTGCGTCGCGGGCTCTGTCCGCCATGGCCAGGATCACACCTGCACCCACGGCGCCTGCGATCTGGATCGTCTCCTCGATCTCCTCGTCAGTGGCACCCAGCTTCTTCGCACCTGCGAAGTGAGATACCGCTCAAGGTTCGCAATGCAAAGCCAGGACGAGGGCCAGGTGCATCAACTCCTTGGTCTTGGCGTCGAGCGCCCCAGCGTCGTGCGTCTCCTTGAAGTAATCGGCGTAGCTCTTGCGGGAGTTGAAGTACCGCTTTCGAATATCAGGCATGCCTATATGCTACCCCGGCCGTCAGAGTTCTTTTGGGGCCGCCCGGGACCGGCTGAAGGACGGCAAAAGTCAGTCTGGATCGCGGAGCCGCGGCTAGCCGGAGGCTCGGAACGCCAGATTGGCCAGGTCCACGCCGCGTGCCCCGTATTTCCTTAAGGATCCTCCTATGGACGTCAAGGCCGTTCGCGAGCCGCGGTCAGGACCTGGTAGATCTCGCGGGCGACATAGCGCTTCAGGCAACGGATGACCTCGGTTTTTGACTTGCCCTCGTTCAATCGACGTCGCATGTAGGCCTTTGTCAGGTCATGCCATCGCAGCCTGGTCATCACGATCCGATAAAGGGCTGCGTTTGCCTGGCGATCACCTCCACGATTAAGGCGATGCCGCTTGGTCTGGCCGGAGGAGGCGGGCAGCGGCGAAGAACCGCACAACATAGAAAAGGAAGCGTCTGACCGCAGGCGGGCAGGGTTGTCGCCGGCGGCGAGGAGCAACGCAGCCGCCGTATCCGGGCCGACACCAAAGCGACTCCGCAAGAGAGGATCGGTGGCTGAGGTCAGCTGGTCGAGCTGCCTCTCCAGTAGCCCCGCCTCTGCATCCAACATTTGGTAGCGGGTCGCCAGAGATCTGAGTCCGGCCTTGATGGCGCTGGTGGAGTCGTCGATTGGACCAACGCGAAAACGTGCGCAGGTGGCAACCAGGCGGGCAGTCGGCAGCTCCCGCAATGGTTCCCGAACTGCTTCGGGAGCCATGACGACCAAGGCCTTGATGGCGTTGATCGCCTGGGTCCTGGCCTTGGTCGCAGACGTTCTTGCAATACGGAGAGCCCGAATCATCTCGACCTTTGCCGCTGAAGCCCGAGGAAGGTGGCGAGCTTTCCAGACAGAACCGCGGCGGCTGCCACCTCCGCGTCGATGGGGTCCGACTTGCCCCGGAAGCGGCGGTCCTGACGCCCGGGGCGAATCACCTCAAGCACCAGCTGGCCTTGGCCCTGGAGGTATCGGGCGAGTCCGATGCCATAGCTGCTGGTCCCCTCCACCCCGAAAGCAGCGACTTCGCCGAACCCTTGCGCCCAAGCCAGCAGAGCCGCGTAGCCGCGAGCTGTGGTCGGGACCTCGAGGTGACCGAGGTCGCGGCCGAGGCTGTCTTTGGCGTGCCCGACGTGGCTGTCCTTGTGGGTGTCGACGCCGACGATGATGCGTACTGGGACGTGTGCGTGTGCGATGCTGGCTACTGCCATCGGCCCTCCTCTGCTGGGTTGATCGGTGGTCGACTCCCGGGCGGGCGGACAGCACTGCGATGGGGCTTGTGCCAGCCTCCTATAAAGTCACTGCTCGCTCGGTGAGTCGTGTCCTTGGTGATGGTCGGCGCCAGAGCGACAGATCCTTAAAAGGGCACGAGGCCGGTGTACGAAAGGGTCAACCCTGGGCACTCAACCACCACCCAGGAATCGTCGCAGTGTACGGACTTACCGCCTGTCGCGGTGAAGACGCCGAGCGCCGGAGGCGGGACGCTTCGCGTGTGAATGAAGCGTGCCCAGCGCCGGCGCCGGGGCGTTATCAGGGGCCGGCTGCCGACTCGAGTACCAATCAATGAGGAATTCTCCTGCGCACACGGAGTAACTCGACCGGCCTGTAACCGTTGTATCTACGGGCGATGCCTGTGACGCGCAGCGTGACGCACTTCGTGGCTCTGGTCAGCCTGGCCGCCGGCCTGGCTGGTTGCGGAGAAGTGCCGGTCAGCTACCTGGCCGCCCCCCGGCCAGCTCATACGCAGTCCTTCCCGACTGAACCCGCCTCACCGCTGCCTGCCGGGGTCGATGCCATGACTGGACTGCAGCAGAGGCCGATGAGGCCGCCCACCCTGGCAGCCCACCCTGGCCTGGCACCAAATGAGAGCTGTACGGCTTCCTCGATGGCTGATTTAGGCTCGGTGATACCGAACTACGGAGCGGGGGTCGGGCCCGCCTACCTGTCGGGCCAGGACAGCTGGTACTCCGGCGTGCAGTGGCCCATCCTCATGGTGGACTCCCAATATTCCGGACCGCTGCTGGTGCGAGCGGTCGAGTTGGGGGGTGACGGAAAATCGACGGTCACCCTCGCGGATTTACCCTCGGTTCCCTTTACCAAGCCAGGATGGCGGGAGGCCGTGGTTCCCGCACTCCACACGACAGGAGGCGGCTTGTATTTGGGCGCGGTGGCCCCGACTTCCTTCTGGAGAGCCTGGTACGGATTGCTCAGCACCGACAGCCCTGGATGCTTTGGGCTTCAGGTGGACGGAGACGTGTTCACCGAGTTCATCTTGTTCGTGGTCAACCCAGGAACACCGTCAGGCGGCTGACCCCTCAGGCGCGGATCGCTCCTCTCGCCCGACAGCGGCCAGGTACCGCCACTCCCGGTAGCCCTGTTGACGGCAGAGCTATTTGCACACCGTTCGGCAGCTTTCGGTGAGCACGATTAGACAATGCTCCGTGAGGACCGAGTTCGTCGCGAGGACCGGCTCGGTGCCTTTGGCGACCGTCAGGGACCGTGCGTTGGCAGACTGCATAACAGTCGCGGGGCTGAGTTCGGCAGCGGAGCCGTGTTGGTCGACAAGAAGGCGCTGCCGCTGATCCAACTCGTAACGTGCCACGGCTGCTCATCTCGTCCGCGCTACTCCGCATCCTGGTGGAGAGCGCTGAAGTAGACCATTTAGCCCATCCCGGAAGGGAATGCGATCCCCTTGCCCGGGAGCTGACCCGTCCAGGTCGCACCGTACTTGCATTGCAAGGCTCTATGCACTACATTGCCTGCTGTGCCGATCGGAGGCCTGGCGACGCAGCTGCGCAAGGGCGTCATCGAGTACTGCGTGCTCGCGATGCTGCGCGACACGCCCCGCTATGGCGGGGAGCTCATCCAGGTGCTCCGCAGCCAGGACGGGCTGCTGACCAGCGAAGGCACGATCTATCCGCTGCTCAGCCGCATGCGAGCGGAGGGCCTCGTCGATACCGAGTGGCGCGAGGCTCCGGCGGGCTCGCCGCGCCGCTACTACCGCCTCACGAAGGCGGGGCAGCGGGCGGTCGTGGAGTTCCAGCGCGAGTGGGTTCGCTTTCGAGGAACTGTCGACGGCATTTTCGGAGAACCCGGAGGAAAGCAACGATGAGCGCCCATGCCGATCAGCTCGTCCACGAGTACCTAGACCGGCTCGACTCGCTGCTCGCGGGCGTGCCCCAGGGGCGGCGCGAGGAGATCCTCGATGAGATCTCCAACCACATCGCCGAGCAGCGGAGCCAGATCCCCGACGAGTCG
>DATBZP010000041.1:0-38954 GCA_036513135.1 Candidatus Dormiibacterota bacterium
TGCTGTTGCCACCTTCCCGACCATTGTCCCACGGCCTCATCAGGAAACCGCTCCCGCCCTATGGGGGGCAGTTTGGGGGGCAAACCGCCGATCCTGAATACTCAATGGGTCCTGGGCAGCGGGTTCAATTCCCGCCGCCTCCACCAAGCCGCGCCTGTCAGGCGATTGCCGCCTCGATCGATCCCTGGTGCTGCTTCATATGGCCGATCAACACCCTCTCGACGCGTTGAGCGGCGGACATCGGGCCGGCGGGCGTGTTTCGCTGGACATCGAGCTGGTCGTCCGGTATGGCGCGCACCGCTGTGCTGATACGGGGCTTGCTCGCTCGCAGGAGGCGCAGCACCTCATCTTTCGTCACTGTGGCGTGAGTCCTGGCGTGTTCGAGGTTGACGGCGCGCATGTTGACAGGCGCCAGGGGGCCGCCTGCAAGCATGGTCTGGATCCGTTCGATGATCCAGTCGCCGTTGGTTGCGACGTGGTGGGCGATGACGCCCACCGGCCGGCCTTCGTCCTCGTCGTCGATGCGCTGCGGGAAGTTCTTGCCGGCAAGGTGCCACTGGTCGGTGTTCAATGACTCGACGAGACCGAAGAATTCGTCGTGGGCTGATTCGTACTGCTCCGCGAGTTGAGCCGAGCGCGGATTGGTCATCCTCCGACTATATGTCGTACGAGCCACCCCCGGGTGCTATTCCCAGTCGCCTTGGAATGTTCAGGCCCCTTTGAGGGGTATGACTCTCGTATGAGCACATCTTTCAAAGAGTTCAGTGAGGGCCTGATCAAGGACCTTCGCGCACATGGCGGCAAGGCGACTTCCGGTCCCTTCGAGGGTCGGGACGTGTTGATCCTCACGACCACGGGCGCCAAGTCCGGCGAGGTGCGCGAAAACCCTCTCGTTTACACCCGCGACGGAAATCATCTCGTGGTCGTCGCCTCCAAGGGCGGGTCCCCAACCAATCCGTCGTGGTATCACAACCTTGTGACGCATCCAGAGGTGACAGTCGAGGTGGGGAGCGATAAGTTCAAGGCCCGCGCGCACGTTCCGCAGGGCGACGAGCACGAGCGGCTCTACACGCAGCACGCGGACATCAACCCGACCTTCCACGAATACCAGAAGAAGACCTCACGCAAGATCCCGGTCATAGTCCTGGAGCGCATCCACTAGCCTGCAGACCGTATCGCTCCGGCAGCTGAATCGCTGGACGCTTGCCCGCCAGATGCTGCTCGAGCGAGTCGAGCTCGACGCGGTGACTGCGATCGAGCGGCTTGCCGGGATGCAGGCGCAGTACTCCCCCTCGCCGTACATCGGCCTGTGGTCGAGGCTTTGCGATTTCAAGCGCGACGAGCTCGAAGCTGCGCTCGCCGCCCAACTTGTCTACAAAGCCACGCTGATGCGCGGCACGCTGCACCTGGTCAGCGCTCGCCAGTTCGACGTCTTCCGCCTCGCCTCCAGGTTCCCGCGGCACGTATGGTCGGAAGGCCCCAAGCAGCTGGCCGACCGGGGCATCGATGTCGATGCGCTGCGCGAAGAGATCCTCGCCGCCCTCGACATCCGGCCCCTCAAGAAACCCGAGCTGCAGAAGCAATTCCGGCACCGCATTCCGGCAGAGCTGCCCGATTGGGTGGCATTCAGCGTCATCGTCTCGGTCGGCGCCGCGATCAACCACCACGAGGACGCGCGCTTCGGACACTTCGCCGGCAGCCGATACCGGCGTGCGCCGCTGCCCGAGGCTGATCCCGAGGACGCCGTGCGCTCGGTCGTCACTTCCTACCTCGCATCCTTCGGCCCCGCGACCAAAGCTGACCTGGCGCAGTGGCTCGGACGCTCCATCAGCACCTTCTCAGGCGCGCTCGATTCACTCGAGCTGGTCACGTTTCAAGACGAGGGCGGGCGCAAGCTTGTCGACCTGCCGGATTCGCCTCGCCCTGATCCGGCCGTGCCCGCTCCGGTCCGCTTCTTGCCCAAGTGGGACAACCTCCTCCTCGCGTATGACCGGCGGGAGCGCGTCCTGCCCGAGGCGATCCGCAGGACGGTGATCCGGAAGAACGGCGACGTCCTGCCCACTTTCCTGGTTGACGGAGTCGTGGCGGGGGCATGGGAGGCACCCTTGCGCGGTCGCGCGGTCATGTCTCTGACGCCTTTGGCGGCGATCACAGCCAAGAACCGACGAGCAGTCGAGCGCGAGGCCGAAAGCCTGCTGGCCTGGCTTCGTCCGGATTCGACCCAGCGCGACGTCACCTGGGCGCCCCGGTAAAGCGCCGAAAGGCGCAGCAAACCGGGTAACCTTCGGCCGGTGCCCGACCTGAGTCATCTCTGGCAGCGGTTCCTGCTCGCTAGCTCACTCCTGGTGGGCCTGGCCATCGGCGCCGCGGCGACCGTGTTCGGCTACAGCAACCTGGCCACCGTCAACATCCGCTGGTCGGTCTTCCACATCGACGGCGTGCCCCTGTGGACGGTCGCCGTGGTCCCGCTCGCCCTCGTGATCGTCGCCGGCACCCTCTACCACTGGATGGACGGCCTTCACCACTTCACTGAGCACATGCGCCATCGGCGTCGCGTGCACGAGCTCGAGGCCGAGGTTGCGTCGCTGAGGGCCCACATGGACCAGGTGCTCGAGATGCCGGACCAATCGACGTCCCGGCTCCCGCGAAAGCCCATTACGGCCGAGCCTGTGGTGGTCGAGGCCCTGGCTCCGGTGGCGGAGGCCTCGGCGCCCGCGCTGCCAGAGCGGTCCTCAGTTCCCACGCCCGACCATGGCGACCGGAAGACCTCCAACCACAGGGCTGCCCGCTCGAAGCGCGCCACGCTCACGGTCGCCGCTGAGCCCGCAAAGCCGGCTGCGGTCAAGACCAATGGCGGTCAGGAGACCGCGCCCATCGCATCCCAACCCGAGGACTAGGCACGATGTCCGATCACCGCAGAGCCGGCCGCCTTGTCGTTCCAACGCGGCAGGCCCCGGCTGACAAGGCCCTGCTCGAGCGAAACGCGATCGAGGAGCTCAGTCACCACGCCGATCCCTGGCGCGTGCTGCGCATCCTCTCCGAGTTCGTGGAGGGTTTCGACGCTCTCGGCGAGGTCGGGCCGGCGGTGACGGTGTTCGGCTCCGCGCGCTCCAAACCCAACGATCCTTACTACAAAGCCGGAATCGCGCTCGGGGCGGCGCTCGCCCGCCGTGGCTTTGCGGTCATCACGGGTGGCGGACCGGGGATCATGGAGGCGGTCA
This sequence comes from Candidatus Dormiibacterota bacterium, assembly GCA_036513135.1. Classification (GTDB taxonomy): domain Bacteria; phylum Chloroflexota; class Dormibacteria; order Dormibacterales; family Dormibacteraceae; genus Palsa-870. Next base: position 3,222 of record DATBZP010000041.1, read on the forward strand.
ACCGTGGCTGCCACGAGGCGGGCGGGCTGTCGGTCGGCTGCAACATCGAGCTGCCACAGGAGCAGTCGCTCAACAAGTACGTCGACCTCGGCGTCGAGTTCCGCTACTTCTTTGTGCGCAAGAACATGTTCGTCAAGTACGCGCGCGGGTTCGTCATCTTCCCGGGCGGCATTGGCACGCTCGATGAGCTCTTCGAGTCATTGACACTCGCGCAGACCGGGAAGATCGAGCACTTTCCGATCGTGCTCTTCGGCAATGCTTACTGGAGCGGGCTGATCGACTGGCTGAAGAAAGTCGTGCTGACCTCCGGTGCCATCGCGCCTGAGGACCTCAAACTGCTGAGCTTCACCGACGACCCGGAAGAAGCGGCCGAAATGGCGACACGGCCGTTGCCGGTCAAGGTGCAGGCGCCGCGCGAGCAGATTGTGGAACCCAAGAGGGACGTGTAATCGCCGCGACGCCTCCGCTCGATCTGTATTTCCTCACCGACGGCGGCCAGACCGCCGACGTTGTCGCCCAGCGGATCGCGTCCTTCCTGGATGGCGCTACGAAGACCTTGGACATCGCCACCTATGACCTCCGACTGGACGCGATTCCTTCGAGCACGCTGTTCAGCGCTTTCGAGGCTGCCCAGAAGCGGGGCGTGATCGTGCGCCTGCTCTTCAACCAGGATCACGCCCAGGCGATCCCTGTCCCGCCCCCGCCTGAGATCGACTGGGCTTTCGTCGATCGGCTCAAGTCGATCGGTGTGCAGATCAAACCTGTCCCAGGCATCCCAGACCTGATGCACCACAAGTACGTGGTGCGAGATGCCGGCACCGCGCCGGCGACGGTCCTGACCGGGTCGACAAACTGGACCAACGATTCGTGGAGCCGGGAGGAGAACGTCATCCTGACGGTCGCCTCCGGAGACATCGCCGCCGATTACCAGGCCAATTTCGAGGAGCTCTGGCAGAAGCCGGTGGTCGCCGCATCCGGGCGCATCTCGTCGCCGTGGTCAGTGCTGGCGGACGGCACGCGGGTGCTGCCCTACTTCTGCCCCGGACGCGCCATGAAGCTGGTCCATGCCATGGCGAGGTCGATCGCCTCCGCGCAAAAGCGCATCCGCATCTGCTCTCCCGTCATCACATCGGGGCCGATCCTCGGCACCCTCGCAGAGGTCTGCGAGCACCCCGGAATCGATATTGCCGGTGTGTACGATGCGACGCAGATGGACGAGGTTCAGCACCAATGGGGCGCGCTGCCCGGGGCGGCCTGGAAGATCGCGGCGTTCCACGGCATCGTGGCCGCGATCAGGTTCGGCGCCAAGCGGTCCACGCCTTATGCAAAGGGGTCGGTGCATGACTTCATGCACGCGAAGATCCTCGTCGCCGACGACTACGTCTATGCAGGCAGCTTCAACCTCTCGCACAGCGGCGAGCAGAACGCAGAGAACGTGATTCAGATCGAGAGCGCCGCCGTGGCGGACATGTGCGTCGCGTACATCGATCGCGTGGCGGCGCGGTACGGCGGAAAGCCACTCCCGGTGGCATAGAGCTGCTGAGCCCTCGGGTCCTGTGGCTTGGCGCGGCCGGTGTGGCCCTCCTGGCGCTGGTGCTCGTGCTGGTTGGGTCTCGCCCGCAGCCGGCCACCGGTACGCTGGTCGTTGCAGTTGCGGGCCGGACCGCGGGGTCGCTTCCGCAATCGGCGCTGTTGATTCACGGCGGCGGGCAGTGGGTGACGCTCGGCAATGTCGCCGGTGCCGCTCCGGCGGCCCCGGCGGAACGCGACCTGACGGTGGTTTCCCTGGCGGCCGGCGTCTACGACGGTGTGCGGGTTGGGAGCGACCTGCAAAACGTGTCGATCACGATCACTGCCGGCCAGGTTGAGCCGCTCCTGCTCGGGATCGACTCCGGCCACCTGATCCCGGGCGCCGCCTACGCCGGTAACGACGAGGTCAACCTCGGGCTAGGCGAGCTGGCGGGCAAGTTCGTGGCGATGCCCACCTTCGACCTTCTGGACCAGGCGGGGCACGGATTCAACCCGATGACGACGTCGGGCAAGGACCTCGTCATCGCCGCCTTCCACACCACCTGTCACGAGACATGCCCGCTCTACACGGCGCTCTTCTTTCAAATCGAAAAGCACATCACCTCCGGAGTCACGTTGGCTGAGGTGACAACCGATCCGGCCACCGACACACCGGCCGTGCTCACGGACTATGCGCACGGGATCGGGGCGACCTGGACATTTGCGACTGGCGGCGCGGAGGCGCTCACCGCGTTCTGGAAACCGTTCGGGGTGCAGCTCGCCACCGGCGACAGCCATGTCTCAACGCTTGCCCTCGTCGACCGCCATGGGTACGTGCGTCTCGTGTATCGGGGGGTTCCCGACGTCGGGAGCGCGATGCCGCCCACGCTGATCACCAGCCTGAGCGCGCAGGGGCTGCACGAGCTCGCCTCCGGCGGTGACGGCTGGGGCGCGCCGGACGTCCTTCAGGCGCTGCTCACGATCGCTGGGCCCCAGCAGGCGTCCCCGAGCGCCGGCGGAAAGGCTCCCGCCTTCACGTTGACAGGCACCGATGGCCGGCAGGTCAGCCTCGCCGGCCTTGCGGGCCGGCCCGCCGTGATCAACTTCTGGGCCACGTACTGCCCGCCCTGCCGGGCCGAGATGCCGCTGCTCCAGCGTCAACTGGGCTCGCAATCCGGTGTGCAGCTGGTGCTCGTCAACGAGGGCGACAGCGGCCGAGCCGCACGCGATTTCCTTGATTCAGTCGGAATTCACCAGCCCGCGCTGCTGGATTCCGACCTGGGCGTCGGACACGCATATGGCGCGGTCGCCCTGCCGATGACCGTGTTCGTCCGCGCCGATGGCACCATCGCGGCACGCCACCTCGGCCAGCTCGATGACACCGTCCTCGCGGCTCAGCTCGCGACTCTGGGAAACTAGCTCCCCCATGGCTTCCGTCACGATGTTTCGCCGGCTGGCCGTCCTGACGGCGGTGTTTGCCTACCTGCAGATCGCCCTGGGCGGTGTAGTGCGCGTTTCCGGCTCGGGGCTCGGATGTCCTGACTGGCCCCTGTGCCACGGACGTCCGTACCCGCCGGCGAACCTGCACGCGATCATCGAGTACTCGCATCGGACCGTCGGCAGCCTGACCGGGGTGCTGATCATCGCGACCGTGATCCTCGCCTGGGTCGTCTGGCGCACCCGTCGCCCAGTCGTGGCGTGGCTGGCCACCGCATCATTGATCGGCGTGGTGGGGGAGGGTGTGCTCGGCGGTGTGGTGGTGGCGAACGAGCTCGCCTCCTGGCTGGTGCTCGTGCACCTCGGCCTGGCCATGGTGATTCTCGGATTCCTCGTCGCTGCGGCGGTGATGGCGATGCAGCCTTCGATTGGCGTGCCCGATCTGAGCTTCCGGCGGCTTGCGGCAATCGCAACCGGCGCGACATTCCTGCTGTTGCTGACCGGCTCGACCGTGGTGGCCAGCAGCGCGGACACCGCATGCAAATCCTGGCCGCTGTGCGGCGCGGGCTTCTCCCCAAGCTTTGCGGGCGCTGACGCCTTCACCATGCTCCATCGAGGTTCGGTGCTGGTCGTCGGAGCCCTGCTGGTGGTCGTCCTCATCCGCGGCAGCAGAATCCCGGGTCTTGCGGCAGCCTCGATGGCGACGCTCGCTGCCTTTGTGCTCCAGGTCGTGGTCGGGGCCGGCGCTGCCGTGACCGACGGCGCATTCTTCAACGGTCTCCACATCGCCCTCGCCACGCTCGTCTGGGCCGGCGTGCTGATGACCGCGCTCCTCGCCCTCCCACGGGCCGACCGAGACACCCAGCCGTCTCGGGTGGCGGTGGAGAAAGGGTCCGCATGAGCGTCGGATTCGACAAGACGGCTTCTCTCGAGCAGCCGCTGGCTGCGGCCCCGCGCGGCCTCTCGAATATCGCCAGCGATTACATGAGCCTGCTCAAGCTGCGCATCGTCGCGTTGCTGGATGCCACTGCGATCGGGGTCATGATTCCCGCCTCCCACGGCCATCCGCGCCTGGTCGCGGTGCTGGCGGTGCTCGTCGGCGGCACCTTCGCGGCAGGCGGCGCGCACGCCATCAACTGCTGGTTCGACCGCGACATCGACGCGGAGATGAGCCGGACCCGCCGGCGGCCCTTGCCGGCCGGTCGGATCCCGCCTTTGCATGCCCTTGCGATCGGGATCGCTCTGAACGTGCTCGCCTTTGGGGTCCTGTGGTCGGCCGCGAACCCGTTGGCGGCCAGTCTCGCGCTCGCGGGCACCCTCATCTACGTGTTCGTCTACACGATCTGGCTCAAGCGCTCCACACCGCAAAACATCGTCATCGGCGGTGCAGCCGGCGCGGTGCCGCCGCTCGTCGGATGGGCCGCGGCCACAGGCCATCTGGACGCGACCGCGCTCGCTCTTTTCGGCGTGATCCTTTTCTGGACGCCGCCGCATTTCTGGGCGCTCGCGCAGATGATCAAGGCGGATTACAAGCGCGCGCACATCCCGATGCTGCCGGCCGTCGGGGGCGAGCGCTCGGCGAAGCGCCAGAGCATTGTCTACGCTGCGCTGACGGCCGCGGCCAGCGTCATACCGTTCTTCACAGGGTCGGCAGGGTCCGTCTACCTCGCGGGCGCGGTCGTGCTCGGGGTAGGCCTGGTGGGCATGACGGTGCTCGACTTCGATGGGGTTCACGGTCTCAGGTGGACGCGGCGCGTTTTCACGTACTCGATCGCCTACTTGGCGCTCCTGTTCACGCTGTTCGCAGTTTCCCCGTTCCTGGCGTCATAAGAGCAATGGAGATAGTCCGGCTGCACCTGGCGCAGATCGAAGCGTTCAACAACATGCCGGTGCACGGTTTCGTGATCAAGCATCCGCGCGCGGGCGCGATCCTGGTCGACACCGGGGTTGGCTGGCCGACGGAGCTGGTCCAGGAGTGGAAGGTTGTCAATCGTCACGCCGCCGACGCGCTGGCAGAGCACGACCTCAGCCCCGCCGACGTGCGCATCGTCATCAACAGCCACCTTCACTTCGACCACTGCGGGCAGAACGCGGTGTTCAAGCACGCACCCTTCTACATCCAGCGCGGTGAGCTGGAGCGTGCTCGGCGCGAGGAGACCGAGACATCAGAGTGGTTCGATTTCGCCGGCGCGCGCTTCGAACTGATCGACGGCGACGCGCAGATCGCCGACGGCGTGCGGGTCTTGGCGACACCGGGCCACACCGCCGGCCACCAGAGCGTCCTCGTGGACACCCCAGATGGCGGGGCGGTGATGATCGGCGATGCGGCTTACACCTCGGACATCTACCGCGAGGCGGACCACGCCGATCTATCCATGTGGCGCGGGCAGTACGCGGATCGAGATGCGTGGTCCGGTTCGCTGCGCAAGCTGCACGACATGCATCCACAGGCAGTCCATTTCTGTCACGACACGCGCGTCGTCTGGTCGAGATGAGCTTCGGTCCTCTTGTCAGCGCCGGCTGGCTGCGCGATCATCTTCGGGATCCGGACGTGCGGGTGATCGACTTTCGCTGGTACCTCGCCGGGCGCGCACAGGGCGCATTGCCGGACCGCAATGGCCGCGAAGAGTACATCCGCGGACACATCCCAGGGGCGATGTTCGTAGACCTCGCGGCTGTGACGGGCAAAGAAAGCGCCGGGCGCGCGCAGGTATCAGATGCCTCCACCAACTCAGGGCGCAGCCTGCGCGTTCGCGGGGTAGAGGTCGGCCCTGCAGGCGTTGGGGGCCGGCATCCGCTCCCGGCGGCGTGGCAGGTGCAGGACGAGATGCAAAAGGCGGGCGTGGACGACGCCACGAAAGTCGTCGTGTACGACGACACCGGCGGATCGATCGCGGCCCGCCTGTGGTTCCTGCTTGGCTGGTTCGGACACGACGCGCAGGCGGTGCTCGATGGCGGCTTTTCGGCCTGGGGCGGACCGCTCGAGACAGGCGCGGCATCCAAGGCTCGCGGCGTGTTTCGATCCAAGGTGCCGGATCGCACGCGGATCCTCGATTTCGAGGCTGTGCGCGAGCTCGAGGGCGTGCCGCTGCTCGACGCACGGGCGGGCGAGCGATATCGCGGTGAGAACGAACCTGTCGACCCGAAGGCGGGTCATATCCCCGGAGCGCTCAGCGTGCCTTGGATGGAGAACCTCGGTCCCGATGGCCGTTTCAAGACGCCAGATGAATTGCGCGCGCGCTTCACCGAGATTGGAGCCGATGATGGCGCTGTCGTCTATTGCGGATCGGGAATCACCGCCTGCCACGATCTGCTGGCCATGGAGGTGGCCGGATTGCGCAACGCCCGCCTGTACGCAGGGTCATGGAGCGACTGGTCCCACCGCGACGCGCCGGTGGCCACCGGCAAAGATCCTGGCTAGAAAGCCTCCCGGGGTTCTTTCGCGGTGGTTCCTGCTCTAGGATTTTGGCGTGATTCTCAAAGGCAAGAAGATCCTCATCGCCGGAATGTCCGATCGCCGCAGCATCGGGTACTCGATCGCGGTCGAGGCGCAAAGAGAGGGAGCGGAGCTTCTCCTCACGAGCTTCGGCCGGATGATGACCATCACTCAGATGACAGCGAAAAAGCTCGATCCGGTGCCTGAAATCCTCGAGATGGACGTCACCAAACCATCGGATATTGCCGCCGCGGCGAAAGCAACCGGCGAGCGGTGGAGCAGGTTGGATGGGCTCGTGCATTCGGTTGCATACGCGCCGCCCGACGCACTCGGCGGCAAGTTTCTGACCACGCCTTGGGAAAGTGTTGCGACCGCCGTGCAGGTCAGCGCTTTTTCGTTCAAAGAGCTCGCCGCGGGCTTTCTTCCTTTGATGAAAGAACATGGTGGCTCGCTTGTCACCCTTGACTTCGACAACTCGACCCAGGCGTGGCCGAAGTACGACTGGATGGGCGTCTCGAAGGCCGCTCTCGAATCGGTGACGCGCTACCTCGCACGCGATCTCGGGCGCTACAAGATTCGTGTCAACGCGATTTGCGCCGGGCCGTTGGCGACGCTCGCCGCGAGCGGCATTCCGGGATTCAAGGATTTCGAAGAGGTATGGGAGAATCGCGCACCTCTCGGGTGGAGTTTGCAGGACAAATCGCCTGTCGGCCGAGCCGCATGTGCGCTCCTGTCGGACTACCTGACCATGACCACCGGCGAGCTGCTGCACGTCGATGGCGGCTATCACGCCATGGGTACGGAGATGCCGCCGCTGACCGACTGACAAGTTGGGGGCATTGACCCTAGATGTTGTGTCCCAGGGCGGACAAGGGCGCAACATCATGCTAGGCTCATCTAAATCTTGGTGGTCTGGTCCGGGAACCGCTCGCCAATTCATCGGCCTGGTCGGCCGGGCTTCGCTGATGCCGGCGTCGCCTCCTGCGCGCGTTCGGTCACGCATCTACGGGATGCGCTCCCTCGCGTGCTGGTCGTCTCCTTGGCACCGGCCGTCGAGGCCGCGCCTTGGCGAGCTAATCCCCGGTCAGACCACCTAACTTTTGGAGGTTGAAGTTTGCGGGAGTGCCTGGTGATCTACGTGGACGCCGCTCTCGACAAGAACGGCCGGGCCGGATGTGGCCTGGCCGTTTTCGTTAGGGGCCGCGCGGTCTATACGGAGTCGTTCGGCTTTTCGCATCTCGGTGGGTCCGCTCAGCTCGAGGCGCACGTGTGCGCGGGCGCCCTCGATCTCGCGGCTGCGCGCTGGCCGTATCACCGCGTGATCGTTCGCACAGATTGCGCACCGGTGGTGCGCAGTCGCATGCCGTCCAGTGACAGTTTTCGCATCGCCGTGTACGAAGTTCGCGAGCGGTGCAGGCGTGGCTGGCGCGTCGTTCGTTACGTTAGCCGCAAAGCAAACCCCGCCCATGAGCTTGCCCGCGAAGGACTCAAGAGTCTGTCGAGACAACAGGTGCTCGCGGCCGCATAGACTGGGAGCTTCCGGACGAACCACTGACGTCGGCCAGATTCTTTGCCTTCAGGAGTTCACATGCCAGCAGATGACGCTGCGCAGGGACGGGATGCCCCGTCCCGTAGGGGCGGTCGTGGGCGCCGGCCGCGCGTGGGAAGCACGACCGCGATAGGCGCACGACGCAAGCGGCTCGGCGGCACCGAGCTGACGGTGCAACTGAACCAGATGGTCGCCGAGCTGATCAAGGAGAACCGCAAGTTGAAGCGCCAGGTCGTGAAGCTGACCGAGCGCTCAACGGAATCGGCGAGCAGCGCCATTGATCGAACCCTGCGCACGATTCAACGCCGCGTGCAACGAGCTCTGACCGCGCCCACGAAGCGGCGGCGCAGGAAGACGGCGGCCGCGGCGACAACTCGGAAGAAAGCGGTCACTCGCAAGCGAAAGGCGACCTAGCGAGCTTAAAACCTAGGCGGGATAGCCGGCGGTGGCAGCCGCCGCCGCCTCCATGTGCTTGGCGGTCCGGTACGCGTCGACGATGCTGTAGAGCCACAAGGTGCCGCCGCCCAGCTCCATCGGTACGCCGATCGCCGCCCCGATGACCGTGAGGTCGAGGTCAAATCCGAAGAACTGCAGGCCCCCGATGGCGAGCAGGTAGCCGATACCCTTCAAGTTGTGGCCAAGGTAAAAGTGCCCGCACCCCGGGACGATCGCGAGGGCGCCAGCGACGAGGGGGTTCTTCCGGCGGATCGGGACCGGGCCCTGGTAGCGACCTGAGGCGGGCGAGCCGCACCGGGGGCATGGCGCGCTGGGATTCGCCAGCACGGCGCCACAGCGACCACAGAGAACCTCATCCGCCACCCCTCCAATATGCCCGTTTTTGATAGCCTCCGAACCAATGGATCTCGCTTACACGCCGGAAGAGGAAGCCTTCCGACAGGAGGTCCGAACCTGGCTCGATCTCAACCTCCCCGCCGAGTGGCGGCATCGAGGGGTGGGCGGCTATCGCGAGGACGACGAGACCGAGCTCCAGCGCCAGTGGCAGCGCCGCCTAAATGACGGCGGGTGGTTGAAGCTCGGGTGGCCTAGCGAGGCCGGAGGCCGAGCCGCCACGCCGGTCATGCAGGCCATCTACCACGAGGAGATGGCGACGGCGGGCGCCCCGATCATGCTGGGGCGTCTTGGAGTCAGCCTCCTCGCCCCCACGCTCCTCGCGCACGGATCGCAGTGGCAGAAAGACGCGTACGTGGACAAGATCCTGAGCGGCGAGCTCATCTTCTGCCAGGGTTTCAGCGAGCCCGATGCCGGCAGCGACCTCGCCGGCCTAAAGACGCGCGCGGAAAGACGCGACGGGAAGTGGGTTCTGAGCGGTCAGAAGACATGGTCGAGCGGAGCGCACTACTCGGACAAGAGCTTTCTTCTGGCGCGCACAGATCTGCAAGCTGACGCTCACCACGGGATCGGCTTCTTCCTGATCGACATGCGCCAGCCTGGTGTTGAGATTCGGCGCATCCGCCAGATGACCGGAGGGGGCGAGTTCTGCGAGGTCTTCCTCTCGGAGGCGGTGGTCGAGGATAGAGACATGGTCGGCGCGCCCGACGCTGGTTGGAAGATCGCGATGACCGTTTTCGGCTTCGAGCGCGGCGGTCTCGCGCAGGCGGCCCGATTCGAGCGGGCCGTCGAGCAGTTGGCGAGCCTCGCGCGCGAACGCGGAGCTGGGGCGGACACCCTGGTTCGCCAGCAGGTCGCGCAGGCGCAGATCGAGGCTCACGTCTTCCGGCTCATCGGCCTGCGCAACCTGACGAGGGCACAGCACGGCCACGCACCCGGACCCGAAGCAAGTCTCACCAAGCTCTACTGGAGCGAGATGGACAAGCGAATTCAGGAAACCGCTGTGGGGGTGCAAGGCCCGTACGGCGCACTCGCCGCCGACTCGCCCTTTGCCGTGGAGGACGGTCGGTGGCAGTACGGTTGGATGTGGGCCCAGGCGGAGACGATCTACGCCGGGTCCTCCGAGATCCAGCGCAACATCATCGCCGAGCGCGTGTTGGGACTTCCTCGCGGCCGCTGATGGCGACCACTCCCTCCGTCGTCGACCGCCTGCGCGCCCGAATCGGGGTTGCCGTTCCGCTCAGCGAAGCGACGGTCGAGGCGGGTCACCTGAAGCGGTTCGCGGAGGCGATCGGGGATCCCAACCCCCGCTGGACCAGCGAGGCTCCGCCCACGTTCCTGGTGGCGCTCGCCCCCGTGTCGCTGCACCTTGCCGAGGCGGAGGAGTACGGCAAGGGTTGGCTGAACGGTGGCAATCGCTTCGAGTACTTTGAGCCGGCCAACGTCGGCGACCGCATCACCGCGACCGGCCGGGTCGCCGACGTCTACGAGAAGATAGGTTCCAGCGGCAGCCTGCTCTTCATCATCTTCGAGACCGACTACGTCAACCAGGACGGTCGCACCGTCGCCAGGCTGCGCGGGACCGCAATCCGCAGATGAGCGTCACCGTCGGCGAAGAGCTGACCGAGCTCGTCAAGCATCCGACGACGAGGCAGCTCGTCCAGTACGCCGGTGCACAGGGCGACTTCTACGAGATCCACTACGACCAGGCTTACGCCCAAAGCGTCGGGCTGCCGGGGGTCATCCTCCATGGGCTGCTCAAGGCAGCGTTCCTCGGCCAGCTCGTCACGGATTGGCTGGGCGACCGCGGCACGCTCAAGACGTTCGAGGTGAGCTATCGAGGCATCGACGTTGCTGGCCGGCCCTATCGGTGTCGCGGCCGCGTGACGAAGGTCGATGGCGATCAGGTCGAGCTTGAGGTCTGGGGAGAAGATTCCGACGGCAACCGCACGACTTTGGGCACCGCAACACTCGAGATGAAGGGTTGAGCGCGCACCCACGCCAGCGCGCGTATCGCCAGGAGCACGGAGGCGTCGATCACGCAGTAGCCGCCCGCGATCACTGAAGGCGGGTTGCCGGACGGGATATGCGTCCAGGGCGCTACAGGCAGCCAGGACCAGTTGCCAAATGACGTGCCGAAGATCTCGAGCTCACCGGTCGCGATGAAGATGGCCGAAAAGAGCGCCCAGCGCGGCGAGCGTAGGACGAAGTAGGCGAACACCGGCAGGCACAGCGCGCCCTGCAGATCCACTCGCCCGGTGATCACCGGCAGGATCGTGAGTCCGGCTGCCGCCCACGTCGTGGCGCCCGCGAGGACGACGTGCGCCACGCGCTTTCCGTACTTGAGCACGACTGGCGTTCGGGCCGCGAGCAGGCCGAACAGGTACACCATGCCGTGGCCCGGCGGAACAAAGAGAGGCACGTTGTGCAGGCGGTAGCGATACACGCCCCAGATCAACGAGCCGAAGATCTCGAATCCTGTCGCGACGATGACGCAGGTCCACACCTGCAGCCTCTGCTCCTTCGGCGCCTTGAGCGCCGAGAGGTAGAGCACCGCGAAGGTGAGCAGCCCCAACAGCCACTGCTGCCACAGCGCCGTGATCCTGCTGTCGGCGAACAGCAGGATTGGCGTGTACGTGAGCAGGTAGGCGTGCAGCCAGTACGGCTTGAGTCGATCGAGCACCGCCGAAATACTAACGGGGGTTCCGTAACGGGGCCGGTTGTGAGCCGGCCCCGCTGAGGCTCTTTGTTAGATCGTTCCCCGCTCGTTGATCAGGCTGCCCTGCAGGGTCCAGCCCGTCCCACTCCACGTGATCACCTGCTCCTGCATGATCGGGTGGTGGTCGCTCGAGGTCGTCTTGACCACCACGCCCGGGAGCAGGAACGGGTTGTTGGTCTCATTGAGGTTGCTGCCCGCGATGCTCATCACGTTGGAACGTGTGAGGTTCGATCCGGCCTGCTTGAGGATGTCGACCATCGTCCAGGCGGATGCAACGCCGTAGATGTTGAAGCCGTCGTTGACGTTGCAGGTCGTGCAGTTGGCGATAACGGTCTTGTAGAGCTGCATGCCCGAGTCGCTGGCCCACTGAGGGTCGGTCGGGTCCTTGAGGTAACCGACGCTCGTCACGTTCTTGAGCGCGGCGCCGTTCTTGGCCGCGATGCCCATGTAGACCTGCGGGTTGGAGACCGAGTTCAGATAGATCGTGGGCGCCCAGCCCAGCTTGGTCACAGTGACCAGCGCTGGGATCGTGAAGCCCGGGGTCGTGAAGAGAAACAGCGTGTCAGCGCCGCTGGCCTTGAGCTTGACGAGCTGTGCCGCGGTGCTGGCGGCGGTGACGTCGTAGCTCTCTTTGTCGACGATCATCGATGAGTTGGATCCGAGGCCGTCGGTCAAGCCCTTCAGGTAGTCCTGCCCGTAGGAGTCGTTCTGGTACAGGATGCCGATCTTCGCCCCGGCGTGCTTGGCGATCACGTCCTTCGCGTAGATTCGAGCCTCTCCCTGGTAGGGCGGCTGCCAGCCGATCGTGTATGGGTACGAGCTGAAATCGGAGCCGAAGGTGGTCGCCCCTGTGGCTACGAACAGCTGTGGCACCTTCTGAGCGTTCATGTAGTCACGCACGGCTGTCTGAGCCTCTGTGCCCAGGCCACCGAAGATGGCGAAGACCTTGTTCTGCTCGACGAGCTGCTTGGTCAAGGTGACCGTGTTGGCCGGGTTGTAGCCGTCGTCGAGAATCGTGAAGGTGATCTTCCTGCCGTTCACGCCACCCTCGGTGTTATTGATGTACGTGAAGTACGCGTTTTCGCCGTTGGCGATGGTGCCGTACGCGGCCGCCGGTCCGGACTGGGCGATGGTGTTACCCAGCAAGATCGAGCTGCTCGTGATGCCCACATCGGTCGCGACAACCGCGGAGCTGGAGCCGCCACATGCGGCAACGGTGACGAGAAATGCTGCGATCGCCGCGATGCGAGACCCGGTCTTTGCCATAGAAGTTCCTCCCACGTTTATGAACCCGTATTTAAACAGCCTTTACCCCCGAGCGAATTTGCGAGCCGGAGATCGGGAAATCCACAGTGCGTCGATCATCAAACAGTCTGGGGGTCCGGCGAAGTCTGTCCAGTCTCCCGATCGCCGGGCCCACGCAGACGCCTGCGGACGCGGGCGTAGCCGGCGGTGACCAAGCCCACGATACCGTTCGATGCGAAGATCATGATCAGGATCAACACCGCCCCGTACGACACTGCGGGGCCGGCCTTCTCCACGGTCGAGGCGATCTGGCTCGGGATCCATGTCTGCGTGGGCACCCACTGGTTTGATTCGATCGGGAGGAAGTAGACGAAGATTCCGCCGAGAAGTGGCCCCGGGATCGAGGCCAGGCCACCGACAACGGCGCCCACGATGAGCTGGATCGAAAGCGCGACCGGAAAGGTGTCGGGGCTTACATAACCGACCGCCATACCGAACAGCGAGCCGGCGATTCCCGCGTAGAGGGCGGAGATACCAAACGCGAGAGTCTTGTAGCCGGCGATGTTGACGCCAGACGCAGCAGCGGCCACCTCGCCATCCCGAATGGCGCGCATCGCCCGGCCGGCGCGGTGCCTGACAAGGTTCCAGGCCAGCCAGAAGAGGACCAGCGCACAGCCGAGAGTCACGTAGTAGGTCCATTGGTCTGAGGTCATCGCGGTGCCGGTCACGGCGGCGTACGCATCCTTGGCGAACTGCGGTGGGTCGACCGGCGGCACAAAGATTCCGTGCACGCCGCCTGTCAGCTCAACCGGCCGCTTGATCAGGCTTGGCGCGACGACCGCGAGCGCGAAACTGGCGAGCGCGAGGTACAGCGCGGACAGGCGCAGTGCGGGCACGCCGAACAGGAAACCTACGATCCCCGTGAGGAGCCCGGCGATGGGAATCGTCAATAGGTAGTCCATCTTGTAGCGGTGGGCGAGGATCGCCGATGTGTACGCGCCGAGCGCCATGAACGCGCCATGGCCGAGGGATAGCTGGCCGCTGTAGCCGACCAGGATGTTGAGGCCCATGATCGCGATCGCCAGGATGAGGGCCTGCGCCCACTCACTCGCCTGGAAGCTGTCGATCACGGTCGGCAAACCGACAAAGAAGAGGATGACCACGCCCACGAGCCAGTAACGCGGCGGCGCTGTCCGGATGCGCTGTAGGACCGACACTAGACGCGACGCGCGGTCGGCCGGCCGAACAGGCCGTTCGGCTTGAGCACCAGGACGGCGACGATGATCGCCAGGGCGACTGCGAGCTGCAGGTCGCCCCCCACAAATGGAAGGTATGCGCCCGCGAGGTTGATCGTCACGCCGACGATCACGCCACCGACGACGGCGCCCAGCGGGCTCTCGATCCCGCCGAGGACCGCTGCCGCGAAGGCGTAGATGATGATGGTCTGCATCATGTTCGGCTCGAGCAGAAGGATGGGGGCGACCATGATCCCGGAGACCGCGCCGACCGCCGATGCGAGTCCCCAGCCGAGCGCGAGCATCCAGCTCACGCGCACCCCGAGCAGGCGGCTGGCCTCGGGATGGTGTGCTGCGGCTCGCATCGTGAGTCCGACTGTCGTGTGCTGGAGCAGCAGATAGATCGCGAGCAGCACCACGCCGGTGACCGCGATCACCCCAAGGTCTTGATAGCTCGCAAGCGCGCCCAGAATGTTCACCGTCTGCGCGGAAAAGGGGCTCGGAAATGAGCGAGGGACATAGCCGAAGAAGAATCCCGCGAGACCGTTGACCAAAGTTGCCAGGCCAAGCGTCACGATGACCATCGTCAGGATTGGAGCGCGCTCCACCGGTCGGATGACGATCCGCTGGATCGCGATGCCGCCGGCGAAAGCGATCACCAACGTCAACGGAAACGCGATCCAGTAGCTGACCCCGCGATTGATCAGCGTGTACGCGGCGAAGGTTGCCAGCATGGCCATCTCGCCCTGGGCGAAGTTGACCAGGCCCATGGCGTTGTAGATCAGGACGAGTGCCAGCGCGAGGCTGGCGAAGATGCCGCCGGTGGCGATGCCGCTGACAACCTGTTGCAAAAACTCTTGCACTGGAGACTCAGTAGCCCAGGTACGAATGACGCACCGACTCGTTGCCTTTCAGCTCGGCGCTGGCGCCTTTAAGCGCGATGCGGCCGACCTCCAGCACGTAACCCTGGCTCGACATGTCCAACGCGAGGCGGGCGTTCTGCTCGACCAGCAGGACTGTGACCCGGTCGGCTTGGTTGATGGCGCGGATGATCTCGAAGATGGTCCGCACGATCATCGGCGCAAGACCCAGCGACGGCTCGTCGAGGAGCATGAGCTTCGGCTTCATGAGCAGGGCGCGCGCGAGCGCGAGCATCTGTTGCTCGCCGCCGGAAAGAGTGCTTGCCGACAGGCGGCGGCGCTCACGCAGGACCGGGAAGTATTCGAAGACGCGCTCGTAGTCCTTGCGCACGGCGGCGCCGTCGCGCCGCAGGTGTGACCCGAGCTTCAAGTTCTCCTCGACCGTGAGCTCGGTGAGGATGCCCCTGCCTTCGGGTACGTGCGCAATCCCGCAGCGGACCACGTCCTCGGTGTGCATCCGTCTCAGCGACCGTCCAGCGAAGCGGATCTCGCCCGTCCAGCGCACGCCCCCTGTGATGGCGCGCAGGGTGGTGGTCTTGCCTGCGCCGTTGGCGCCGAGCAGCGATACGACCTCGCCCTCGGGCACGGAAAGCGACACGCCGTGAAGCACCGACGTCGGGCCGTATCCCGCCCGGACCTCTTCCAGCTCAAGCAGGGCGGACACTAGACTCCGGGGCCGGACACTATGAGGCAGCGCCGAGGTAGGCTTCGATCACCGCGGGGTTGCTCCGCACCTCGCTGGGGCTGCCCTCGGCGATCTTCCTGCCGAAGTCGAGCAC
This sequence comes from Candidatus Dormiibacterota bacterium, assembly GCA_036513135.1. GTDB lineage: Bacteria > Chloroflexota > Dormibacteria > Dormibacterales > Dormibacteraceae > Palsa-870. The sequence continues at coordinate 18,900 of DATBZP010000041.1, forward strand.
GACCACGCGGTCGGAGATACCCATCACGAAGGCCATGTGGTGTTCGACCAGCAGCGACGTGACGTTGAATTCATCGTGGATGCGGCGCAGCAGGCGGGCCATGGCGTCGACCTCTTCGTGGCTGATGCCGCCAGCCGGCTCGTCGAGCAGGAGCAGGTGTGGCTTGGAGACGAGCGCTCGAGCCAGCTCCACGCGCTTCTGCGTGCCGAAGGGCAGAAGCGCGACGGGACGCGTCGCCACCGCTCCCAGCCCGACGAAGTCGATCATATCCATCGCCCTCTGCCTGGCAGCGGTTTCCGCTCTTACGGCCCTTGGTGTGGGAATCGTCGACTCGAGCCATCCGCCCCGCGTCCGAATGTGATCGCCGACCATGACGTTTTCGAGCACGGTCATCGATCGGAACAGGGCGACGTTCTGAAACGTCCTCGCAAGGCCGTGCCTGACGACTTGGTGGGGCGCCATGCGCGATACGGGCTCCCCGTCGATCAGGACGCTGCCGGAGCTTGGCCTGTACACGCGCGTGACGACGTTGAACAGCGTGGTCTTGCCGGCTCCGTTGGGGCCGATGAGGGCCACGACCTCACCCGAGCCGACGGTGAACGAGACTCGATCCAGCGCCACGACGCCCCCAAAGCGGACGCTCAGATCGCGCACTTCGAGCAGCGGCATCAGCGGGCAAGTCTATAAGGAGACCTGCTCGGTGGCTATTAGCCTCCGGGCTCGGGGAAGTCCGGTGGCTCGTCGGGGACCGTCGGAAGGTCGCCCTCCCCGCTTGGCGAGGAGGTACCTGCCCAAGGCGGAGGGTTGGCGGGCGCCTCCGGAAGCGTCGCGGAGGGAGCAGGAGGAGCGGGTGGCGCGGGCGTCGGTGGGATCACGTCCGCCCACGCTGACGGCTGCGGCGCGGGCTCGGCCGGGACAGGCGGCGGCGTGCCGAAAGCCGCGGCGTAATCCGGCCGCGAGGCGAGGTGCGCAACCGCGACCGATTTCAACACCTGCGGCCGAGGTCGCAGGACGAGGCTCAGGATCCAGTAGCCGAGTGCGATCAACAGGCCAAGGCCGGCGATGATGGGCAGGATTACGAACGGCGGCTTCAACATGAGGTCGAAGCCGGTGCTCGCCGCGGCGAGCGGCGTTGGGCTGGGCGAGCCAGGGGTCGGGCTCGCCGTCGGCGAAAAAGACGTGTCAGGTGACGGCGATGGCGAAGTGTCGGGGGTCGCCGTCGCCGTCGGTGCCTGCAGGTCGAAGTTGGCGCACGGAATGGGCGGAACGCTGGCGCACAGGTGGTGAACGCCTGCGGCATCGCCGGAGAAGGGTTTGACGTGCGTCGTGAAGTTTCCGGTGCCGTCGGCGATGGCCGAACCCGCGACTTTGTTCGACTGGTCCCAATAGAGGGTCATGGCCTCGTTCGGAAGGAAGAACGAGCCATTGACAGCAATCTGGGTGCTTGGCGGCCCGGCCGTGACGTCGAGGGAGAGGAACGCATTGACAGGGGTCGGGGTCGGCGGCGGGCATGTGGAGGTGTCCGTGGCCGTGCAACCCATGAGCAGGTGGCTGTGTGCGGTAGGCGCGAAAGCGACGAGGACGGAGGCTGAGGCAGCGGCGCCGAACAAGATGACGGCTGGACTCAGCCGCCTGGGGAACCTCGGAAAGCCCATGAAACCCGCGAAGGTTACCAGTTAGCTAGACGGGTGGCCAGGGTACCGACCAGGCCGATGTCGGTTCGGGGAAACGCCAGGACGGATCGAGCACGCCGCGAAGCCTGCGCTTCAGCACGCGGACCTCGGCCGGGCTCAGCAGCCCGTCCAGCGTCTTGGCCAACCGGCCCTTCTCGACGTCGACGAGCGCCCGCTCGACATCGCCGCAGAGCTCCGGCGGCATCGGCTCGCCGGAAAAGTCCCAGATGACCGTCCGGAGCTTGGAGTCGACGTGGAAGGTGAGTCCGTGGTCGATGACCCAAACCTCGTCGTTAGCGTCGAACAGGCAGTGCCCGGACTTGCGATCGGCATTGTTCACGATGACGTCGAAAAGTGCGACCTGCGCCCACGTCTTTCTTAGAATTGCGCCCTTCGCGCGCCCGGCGCGTCGAGCTGACTGTTCTTCGAGGAAGTGCCGGCGGTCGGCGTCGATGAACAGCTGCACCGCCCCGCCGCCGTGAGGTCCCTCCCGGCGCACCACCGTCGGCGGGATGCGCGGCCAGCCGAGAACTTTGCTCAGCTCGTAGGCTGCGACCTCGCGCCGGTAAAGGGTGCCCGTTTCGAAGTCCCACAGCGGCGACTCGCCACGGGCAGGCTTGTACACCGCCAGGAGACCCGCCGGCGGATGGGGTTCGAGCCGGGCGAGGAACGTGTAGTTCGAGGAACCGTGCAGGAGGCCGAGCACCTTCAGGTCGGGGAGCTCGGCGAGCAGCCGCTCCGACTTGTCAAAAAATGCGCCGTGCGCACGCCGGGCGTCAGAAGATCGGCCGCGCGCCATTGGAAACCGGGCATGGGTGGCCGGCGGGGTCCATGGGCAGCCCGCAGCGGGGGCAGAGCGGCCGTCCCGCCGTCAGGACCGTCTCAGCCTGTTTGGCGAAGGCGGTCACCTGCTCATGGCTGAGCCAGAATCGAACGCTGGGAGCCTCAGCTTCTGGTCTTTCAGCGGCTGCTGCGGGCTCGCCTTCCTCGCCGGCGGCGGCCTGGCTCGCAACCAGGACGAACATCTGGCGCGCCTCGTGGTATCCCAGCCCCAACTCTCCTACCCGCCACTCCGGCTCGCCCGGGCGGAGCGACGCGGCAGCCGCCTCATCGGCCACCTGGATGCCATGCGCCTCCATCATCTGGTGGAGACGGACGATGATGGCCTGGATCTGGGACTTCTCGCAGGTCAGAGTCAGCTGGCGTCCGGAGCCGCTGGCCAGCAGGAAGAATTGGCGCTGTCCCGGCTCGCCGAGCGCGGCCACGGCGATCCTGTCCACGGGGTCGAGCTCGAAGATTGGCACGGTTACTAGCCTAGAGGCCCGGCCGGAGACGCCGTCGCCGCGCCTCGGCCTGTTTTGATGCAGCCGCCCCGGGGAAAGACACAACCATCGAAATTCAAATTCGCGCCGAGCTGCGCACCTGGAGGAAAAGCGACATATGCCGAAGACCGTAGGAATCGATTTGGGCACGACAAACTCCGTCATCGCCGTCATGGAAGGCGGTGAGCCGGTAGTCATCCCTAACTCCGAAGGTTCCCGGACCACGCCCTCCGTCGTCGCTTTCACCAAGTCCGGCGAGCGCCTCGTCGGTAACCTCGCCCGCAGGCAGGCGGCGGTGAACCCCGAGAACACCGTCTACTCGATCAAGCGTTTCATGGGCCGCAAGTTCTCCGAGGTCGCCTCGGAGCGAACGATCGTGCCTTACGAGGTCAAGCCCGGCAAGGACGACCGAGCCGTGGTCAAGATCCCCAACACGAACAAGGAGTTCACGCCGGAAGAGATCTCGGCCATGATCCTGCAGAAGCTCAAGACCGACGCCGAGGCTTACCTTGGGGAGAAGGTGACCGATGCGGTCATCACGGTGCCCGCCTACTTCAACGACGCCCAGCGCCAGGCGACCAAGAACGCCGGCCAGATCGCGGGCCTGAACGTGGTCCGGATCATCAACGAGCCGACCGCGGCTTCATTGGCGTACGGCCTCGACAAGAAGGCGAACGAGACCATCCTTGTCTTCGACCTTGGCGGCGGAACCTTTGACGTTTCCGTCCTCGACGTCGGCGACGGCGTCTTCGAGGTCAAGTCCACCAACGGTGACACCCACCTAGGTGGCGACGACTACGACCGCCGCATCGTGGACTGGCTGGCCGAAGAGTTCAAGAAGCAGAACGGCATCGACCTGAAGACCGACCGCCAGGCTCTGCAGCGCCTCACCGAGGCGTCGGAGCGGGCCAAGATCGAGCTGTCCAGCCGGCTGGAGACGAGTGTCAACCTGCCCTTCATCACGGCCGACCAGACTGGTCCCAAGCATCTCGAGATGACGCTGACCCGCGCCAAGTTTGAGTCGCTTACCACCGACCTGACCGAGCGCTGCCGCGGCCCTTTCCTGGCGGCGCTGAAGGACGCCAATCTGACCCCGCAGCAGATCGACGAGGTCGTGCTGGTCGGCGGTTCCACCCGTATGCCGGTGATCCAGCAGCTGGTCAAGAACCTGCTCGGCGGCAAGGAGCCCCACAAGGGAGTCAACCCGGACGAGGTGGTGGCGATCGGCGCGGCCATCCAGGCCGGCGTGCTCAAGGGCGAGGTCAAGGACATCCTTCTCCTCGACGTCACGCCGCTTTCGCTGGGCGTCGAGACGCTGGGCGGCGTCATGACCAAGCTCATCGAACGCAACACCACGATCCCGACGTCTCGCTCGCAGGTCTTCTCGACCGCGGCGGACAACCAGACCTCGGTCGAGGTCCACGTCCTGCAGGGCGAGCGCGAGATGGCGCGCGACAACCGCACGCTTGGCCGCTTCCACCTGGACGGCATCCCGCCCGCGCCGCGAGGCATGCCTCAGATCGAGGTCACTTACGATCTCGACGCCAACGGCATCTTGAACGTCAAGGCACAGGACAAGGGCACCGGCCGCGAGCAGTCGGTCACGATCACAGCGTCCTCGACGCTGGGCAAGGAAGAGGTCGAGCGGATGGTCAAGGAGGCGGAGGCGCACTCGGCCGAAGACCGCTCGAAGCGCGAGGAGGTCGAGCTCCGCAACCAGGCCGACCACATGATCCACCAGGCGGAGAAGGTCATCAAGGACAACGCCGACAAGATCCCGGCAGATGTCAAGACCGAGGTCGAAGGCAAGCTCGAGACATTGAAGAGCGCGGCCAAGGGTTCGGACACCAAAGCGCTCCAACGCCAGATGGACGAGTTCAACGAATCGCTCCAGAAGATCGGCCAGCACATCTACCAGCAGTCCGGCGGCCAGGCGGCGGGCGCTCCGCAGGACGGCACTCCGCCGCCCGAGGGTGAGCCAAAGCCCGAAGGCGAACGGAAGACGGAAGACGACGTGGTCGACGCCGACTACAGAGAAGTCAACTAGCAACACCCGCGAAAAGGGCTCCGGCAACAAAAAGGGATTCGCGCCGGAGCCCTTTTTAGTGTCCGGTCCCGGACACTTTGCGTCGGTGGTTGCATACATCCAGGCCCGGCGGCGCCTGTGGCCGGCTGTCGGGCTTCTCGTCGGCGTCCTGCTGCTCGGCTTTGACCTGTGGGCCGCGGCGGCAACCTACATCTCGCAATACGCCGTGCGAAACGACTTCCGCCTGGCGTACGCAGCCGCGGGCGTGGGGATCAGGCAAGGCTACAGCCACCTGTACGACCTGGCGGCCCAGCAGTCGGCCATCGAGAGCCTGGGCCCGGGATTCAACCCCCAGCCGTTCATCTCGCCACCGCCCCTGGCCTGGCTCGTGACGCCGCTGCTGGTCCTTCCGTTTACAGCCGCTGTCGCCGTCTGGACGGTCCTCCTGGTCGCGGCGCTGTGCTGGACCTGGTACCTGCTGGCGCCTGCCGGGCGATCGGTGAGAGCCGCTCACCTGGCGCTGCTGCTGGGGGTATTCCCCGTCGCGTTTGGGGTCATGGTCGGCCAGCCGGGGGCGTGGGTCGCGGCGGCGGTCGCCACCACGTGGTGGTTGATCCGCAGCGACCGTACCGTCTGGGCCGGGTTCGTGCTCAGCCTGCTCATCCTGAAGCCACAGCTGGCGCTTCTGGTGCCGGCATGTCTACTCGTATCGGGTCAAGCCCGCACGTTTGGCGCCTGGCTGGTCGCCTCGCTCTTGATCGGGTTGGTCGCCCTGGCCCTGCTCGGTCCGGACGGCCTGGCGCGCTACCGCGACGTGCTCGCGCAAACGCAGACCGCGGCCTGGGACATCACACGCCGCTACTCGATCTCCGGTCCACTCGGCCTGGGCCCGCTGCTGAACGTGATGCAGCTCATGGTCGTCGCCGTCGCCCTGTTCGCGGCGTGGCGGCACCGGGGGCAGGGCCCGGAGGTTCCAATGGCGGCCGGGATCGTCGGCTCACTGCTCGCCACGCCGTACCTAGGCTTCCAGGACTTTCTCATGCTCGTCGTCGCCGGCTGGCTCGTCCTGCGCGCAGGCGCCACGCATTGGCAGGTCGGGCTGCTGGTGGTGGGCTACGCCCTGCTCGAGCTGGCGCTGGTGGTTCTCGCGATACCGATCCTGCTTGCCGAGGCGGCTTTGCTTATATCGCTAGCCTGGCCCGCTGGCCAAGCGTCTGGCAAACCACGTCCGGCCGGACTGTACTCAGCGGACCGTCCCCCCACCTGACCTCCCCCCAAGGGGGGAGGGCATTGGAGCCGACGGTGAGATTCGAACTCACGACCTGCCACTTACGAGGCGGCTGCTCTGCCAGCTGAGCTACGTCGGCAAATTTGGTTTGCGAAATCGCACGCAAAAGCGCGCCCCCTCGAGGGCCCTTAGGCTAGCATCGAAGACGATGAGGACACTGGACGTGGAACGTCTCGCGGCCGGGGATTACCTCCTCATCAAGCCCCTGCTCATCGAGCTGCATCTGGGCGAGCAGGTGCACTACTCGGACCACCCGCAGCTGAGCCGCGTAGAGATCGAGGGCCACCTGGCGGAAATCCCATCGGCGTTTCGCGGCGAGAACGTCATCTACGCCGTCCGGGACGAGATCGGGCATGTGGTCGGCTTCTGCTGGATCGTCCTGTACGACCCCGGCACGGGGCTTGAAGGCGAGGTAGCCGAGGTGTACGTCGCAGCCGAGCACCGGGGGCGGGGCATCGGCGAGATGCTCGTCCGGGAGGCGGTGAAGCTCTTCGAAGAGCGTCACGTGACCCTCGGCTACGTCTGGACCCGGCCCGACAACGAGTCCGCGGTCCGCCTGTACCGATCGGTCGGGTTCGAGCCGAATCGCCAGCTCGTCATGACCTGGTACCCGAGGGACCCTTCCCACAGCAGCTGACCTCCCCTACCTAAGATCTAGAGGTGCGGCTAAAGAAGCAGACCCTCTTAGGGTGAGACCAATCGTGCTCGTGGCCGCGGGCCTACTCGTGACCGCCCTGGTTGCCGGGGGCGTGACTCTGGCGGTGCTCCAGACCCAGTCGCGAACCAACACGCAGCAGGTCAACCTCCGCTCAGGCGTGACGATCGCCGAAGATTCAGCCATCGTCCAGGCCTCCGCCAGGGCGAGGCCGGCGGTCGTCAGCGTCGTCACGCAGCAACAGCCCTCCGCGGCCCGCGGCTCGGGCTATCTCGCCACCACGGACGGGTACATCGTGACCAACATCGACGTGATCGCCGGCGCAGGGGGGATGACCGTCCTGGTCCCGGGCGACGCCTCGGCGCACGATGCCCGCCTGGTCGACTACGACTGCCAGACCGGTGTGGCGGTGATCAAGATCGACAAGGTGAGCGGTCTGCCGACACTGGCGTTTGCCGACCCGACAGCACTCGTCCAGGGCCAGGTTGTCGTGGCCGTTGGCGGTCCATTCGAAGGCGGCGCCGTGACCCCAGGCTACGTCAGCGCGATTCACCGCGTCGTGTCGATCGCCAACCCATCGGTCGGCCAGGGGGTCCTGGAGTTAAGCGACACCATCCAGACCAGCGCGCAGATCAACGCCGGAACCGCGGGCGGTCCGCTGCTCAACGTGGGCGGCCAGGTGATCGGTATCGCCATGCAGTCCCAACCGTCGACCGGGACGAACGGGTTTGGGCTCAACGTCGCGGACATCCAGGATGACGTCCAGCAAATCGTGCAGACGGGTCAGGTCGTCGTGTCGTCGCTTGGAACGACGAGCACCGACGTAAGCCCGGAGATGGCGTCGTTGAGCGGTCTTGCTGTGGGCAGCCAGCTCGTCAATGTCGACACGAGCGGACCGGCCTCCTTGGCCGGGCTCCAGCCCGGCGACGTCATCACGCAGCTGGACGATGTCAAGCTCGACGCGGCGCATCCCCTGCGCCTCTTGCTCCGGTCGCAATTCCAGCCGAACCAGCGCGTCACCGTCACGTATTCGCGAGCCGGCGTCTCGACACAGACGCAGCTCACCCTGACCGGGCAGCACCCGACCTGCACGTGAGCACCCAGCGAGCTCGGAGGTTTCGCAGTGTGGGGGCCGCAGCGAACTCGCTTGGGGTTTGCTCGCGGGCGACCGTCAAATGACAGGGTCGGATTCGGGCAGCGTCCGGGAGAGGATCGCGGACGCGCTGAGCGCGGCGGTCCGGGGGCTGGGCGTCGACGGCGACCTGCCGGATCTCGAGCTCGGACGGGCCAAGGTGACCGAGCGCGGCGAGTACGCGAGCTCGGCGGGGATGAAGCTGGCCCGGGTGCTGAGGCAGCCTCCGCCGCAGATTGCGAGCCGGCTCGCGGAAACGATCGTCGTCCTCGACGGCGCCGCCACGGCGGAAGCAGTCGACGGCTACGTCAACTTCCGGCTGACCCCGCAGTGGCTGCAGAGATTGATCGCGGAGGTCGCCGCGACCGGGCCGCGCTACGGAGCTACAAACATCGGGCGTGGCGAGCGGCTGCAGGTCGAGTTCGCGAGCATCAATCCCACGGGCCCACTGCACATCGGACATGGCCGCGGCACGATACTGGGCGACTCGATCTGCCGCCTGCTCGAGTTCACCGGCCACGACGTCCATCGCGAGTACTACGTCAACTCGGACAACACGCAGACGCGACGGTTCGGCGCCTCCGTTTACGCGAGGCTGCACGGCAAAGAGCCACCCGAGGGCGGTTACACAGGCGAGTACGTGACCGAGATCGCCGAGATGGCGCGCCACGACCTGCCCGGTATCGAGCAGCAGCCCGAGGACGAGGCCGAGCCGAAGCTACGGATGTACGCCATGCAGAAGGTTGTTGCGCAGATCAGGGCGACGGTCGCCAGGCTCAACATCCACTACGACGAGTGGTTCTGGGAGTCGTGGGTGTGGGAGAAGGGACTCGCGCAACGCGCCATCGAGCGCCTTCGCGAGGACGGCTACCTGAAGGAAAGAGACGGGGCGCTTTGGTTCGGGCCGGCGCTGCAGGAAATAGAAGGTCGGGAGGTTGTGGCCGAGGAAGAGGACCGAGTCGTCATCCGCTCGAGCGGCCAGCCCACCTACTTCGCCTCGGATCTCGGCTATCTGCTCAGCCGCTTCGAGGAGCGCGGCTTCAAGCGGGTGATCGAGGTCTGGGGCTCCGATCATCACGGTTATGTGCCTCGCATGAAATCGGCGGCGGCCGCGCTCGGGATCGACCCGGCCAAGCTGCAAATAATCCTGCACCAGATGGTCAACCTGAAGGAAGGCGCCGCGCGCGGCGCATCGACAAAGATGTCCAAGCGCGCCGGCCGCTTCGTCACGCTGGACGAATTGATCGACCGGGTCGGCTCGGACCCGGTGCGGTACTTCTACCTGCTGCGCTCGCCCGACACCACGATCGAGTTCGACCTCGAGCTGGCTGTCACCCAGGGCAATGAGAATCCCGTCTACTACGCGCAGTACGCGCATGCCCGGCTGGTCAATGTCGAGGCGACCGCGAGCGAGAAACACCCGCGGCTGCCCGAACAGGCAAACGTCTCGCTGCTCGTCGAATCCTGGGAGCTGGACGTGGCTCGCCAGCTGGCGTTCTGGCCGGAAGTCGTCGAGGATGCGTCCCGGCTCCTGGAGCCGCATCGGATTCCCTATTACGTGCAAGATCTCGCGACCGCGGTGCATCGCTTCTATCACGCGGGCAATGAGAAGACCGAGCATCGGGTGGTGGTCGACGACCCGAACCTGACACGCGCGCGCCTGGAGCTGTGCCGGGCGGCGCGTCACACTTTGAAGACCGCGCTCGACCTGATGGGCGTGTCTGCCCCCGACCGAATGTAGAGGGTCCCACACATTAATAAGGAGAGATAGTTGGACGTCACCTGGCTCGGACACGGCTGCTTCAGGCTGCGGGGTCGCGCCGCGGCGGCCGTCACCGATCCCTATCCGCCTGCGATCGGACTCAAGCTGCAGCGGCTCGATGCCAACCTCGTCACGGTCAGCCACGAGCACGAGAATCACAACTACACGCAGGTCATGCGCGATGCATATGAGATCCGCGGCCCTGGTGAGTACGAAGTCGCCGGCATCAGCGTCATCGGAGTGCCCGCCTATCACGACTCTGAAAAAGGAGCCAAGCACGGGCGAAACACGATCTACCTGATCGAGATCGACGACGTGCGCATTTGTCACCTCGGCGACCTGGGCCACCTTCTCGACGACGCCGAGGCGGAGGCGATCTCGGCGCCCGACGTGCTGCTGGTGCCGGTCGGGGGGCGCACGACGATCAATGCCGCCCAGGCAGCGGGGGTCGTCCGGCAGCTGGAGCCGCGCTACGTGGTGCCCATGCACTACGCGATCCCGGGCTTGAAGCTGGAACTCGACCCCCTCGACCGCTTTCTCAAGGAGATGGCGGTGGCAGCGTCAGAACCGCAGCCCAAGCTGTCCGTGCAGGCCTCCTCTGGCGAGTACGAGACGAAAGTCATCGTGCTGGATCCAAAAGTCGAGCCGAGGGTTTAACTGGCGCGCGAACCCGGTAACATCTCTAAAACCGCCCTGGAGGTCTGAATGTCGAAGTACGTTTTCGTGACCGGGGGTGTCGTCTCCTCGTTGGGAAAGGGCATCACAGCGGCGTCGATCGGGAACATCCTGAAGGCCCGCCATCTCACCGTCTCCCTTCAGAAGCTCGACCCATACCTGAATGTCGACCCCGGCACGATGAGCCCCTACCAGCACGGCGAGGTGTTCGTCACCGATGACGGCGCCGAGACCGACCTGGACCTCGGGCACTACGAACGCTTTGTCGACGAGAACCTGACGGTCGCGTCAAACGTGACCACGGGCAAGATCTATCAGGAGGTCATCGCGCGCGAGAGGCGAGGCGACTACCTCGGGGCCACAGTGCAGGTGATCCCCCACGTCACAAATGTGATCAAGGAGAAGATCCTTCGCGCGTCAAGGGACCCGCAGGCCGATGTCGTGGTGGTCGAGGTGGGGGGGACGGTCGGCGACATCGAGAGCCTTCCATTCCTCGAGGCGATCCGCCAGCTCAAAAACGACCTCGGTCGCCAGAACGTCTTTTACGTGCACTGCTCGCTGGTGCCCGTCGTGCGCGGCCAGGAGATGAAGACGAAACCCACGCAACACTCAGTGCAGGCGTTGCGCGCGATCGGTATCCAGCCCGACGCCATCATCTGCCGCTCCGAGAAAGCGATCGATGCGGACCTCAAGGAGAAGATCGCTCTCTTTACGGACGTGTCGCGCGAGGCGGTCGTCTCGGTCCCCGATGTCGACTCGATCTACGAAGTGCCGCTGATGCTCGAGGCCTCCGGCCTCGGAAGGGTGATGGCGAAGCATTTCGAGCTCGACGAGGCTGCCCACGCTCCAGACCTTGGCCCGTGGACGCAGCTTGTCGACCGGATCAAGCACCCGAGGGCGACCGTGCCCATCGCGCTGGTCGGTAAGTACGTGTCCCTGCCGGACGCGTACCTCAGCGTCATCGAGTCCCTCAAGCACGCCGGGATCCACCACGGCCTGGCGATCGATATCCACTGGGTGTCCTCGGAGACGCTCGATGCGGGCGACATGTCGCTGCTCATGGGCGTGGCGGGCATCGTGGTGCCGGGCGGTTTCGGATACCGCGGCATCGAGGGCAAGGTGCAAGCCTCGCGCTACGCGCGCCACAACCGCATCCCATACCTTGGTCTTTGCCTCGGGATGCAGTGCGCGGTGATCGACTTCGCACGCGAGATGCTGGACGCGCCGGACGCCAACTCCACCGAGTTCGCCGCGTTCACCTCGACGCCGGTGATCGACCTGATGCCCGAGCAGAGAAACGTCGACCAGATGGGCGGATCGATGCGCCTCGGGCTCTACCCGTGCAAGCTGCTCCCAGGCTCGCTTGCCCACAAGGCGTACGGGGAGGAGGTCGTCTACGAGCGGCACCGTCACCGCTTCGAGTTCAACAACGAGTACCGCGAGGTGATGAGCGAGGCGGGAATGGTGTTCAGCGGCGTCTCGCCCAACGGGAGGCTGGTCGAGATCGTCGAGCTCGCCAATCATCCCTGGTTCGTCGCGAGTCAGTTCCATCCAGAGTTCCGCTCGCGGCCGAATCGGGCGCACCCTCTGTTCCGTGACTTCGTGAGGGCGGCATTCCTGCAGAGCGGAATCGATCAGATGGAGCTTCGTCCCGCGGAGCTTCTGGAAGAAACCGAAGGCACCTAGAGGGACCCCTTGGAGCACCAGAGGAGGGGGATCCCCTCGTTCGAGGCGCGTGGAGAGCTGTCTTTTGAGCTTGTCCATGCGACCGAGGCGGCGGCGCTCGCGTGCGCACGGCTGCTTGGCAAGGGCGATCCAGACCGGGTCAGCGACGTTGCCGGCGAGGCAATGAGGAGCGTGCTCGAGGACTTGGGCCTGTCAGGCACCGTCGTGCTCGGGCCGCGCAGCGACCCCAATCTCGCGTCCGGCACATCGCTGGCGGGAGGCGGCCGCAGCGTCGACTTCGGCCTCTTCCCGGTCGAAGGCGCGAGCCAGGTCGCCAGGGGCTCGGCGAACGCTGTCTCGATCCTTGCCGCCGTCGAGCCGGGCGGTTTCGCGCAGCTTCCTCCAATCTGGTACGTGGAGAAGATGGTCGCGGGGCCCGGCGCTCGAGGCGCGATCGACCTGGACGATTCGATCGCTGACAATCTTCGACGCATCGCTTTCGCCCGCGACGCTCGGGTACAGGATCTCACCGTCGTCATCCTGGATCGCCCCCGACACCAGGAGATCATCGCGGAGGTCGCGGCCGCCGGCGCGCGCGTTAGGACCCTCGAGGAGGGTGACGTGGCTGGGGCGGTAATGGCCGCCGTCCCGGGTTCCGGGATCGACGCCGCGATCGGGATCGATGGTCTTCATGCCACCTTGATCGCCGCCTGCGCGGTCCGCTGCCTCGGAGGCGAGCTCCAGGCCCGCCTGTGGCCGCGCAACGAAGAGGAGAGGCTTTTGATCGGGGAGGCGGCAGGCCGTACGTACGGCGTTGCCGACCTGGCGCCGGCCGCGGACGTGGCTGTAGCCCTCACCGGCGTGACAGGGGGCCAGCTGCTGCCGGGAGTGATGTTCGGAAGCGGCTACGCGGAAACTTCATCGCTGCTCATGTCGAGCCGCCACGCCACGATCCGGCGGCTGACCACGCGCCACCACGTCGTCGGTGCTCCGAGCTGAGGCCCGGACGAAGCTGGCTCGTTGTCTCGCTCGCGTGCGTCGTAGCGTGCAGTAGCTCGAACGTCGCCGCGCACCCAACCCCCTCGCCCTCGCCTCTCGAGACCCCAACACCCTCACCGAGCCCTCCCGCGTGCGTGCAGCCGGCCGCCCGGCCGGTCGCGTCCGGCGTTTCGTCCGCCGACCCTGTCCTGCTTCTTGCGTCTGGGCTAAACGGTCCCGACGACCTGCTGTACACGGACGACGGCACGGTGCTGGTCGGTGAACACGGCGACGGCCACATCGCGAGAGTCGGCGGGCCGGCAGGCCTGGTCCGGCTGCCCCAGGTGGTACCCGAAGCCGAAGGCATCGCCCAGGTCAACGGGACGACATACATCGCCGACCAGCTCAACGCGCGCGTGGTCGCGCTGACCGACACCGGGGTGCGAACGGTGATTCAACTGCAACCAGTCGCGAGCGGCGAAAACCTGGACGGGATCAGCGCTGCTCCCTTCGGCGGCCTTGTGGTACCTGACAGCCCTCACGGCGCCGTGCTCTTCGTCGACGAGTCGGGCCATGTGACCCGCCGAGTCGGGGGCTTCAGCCGCCCGGCCGGCGCAACACAAGAAGTCCTCGCCCAAGGTGCCGCCGTCCTCATCGCCGACGAGAACGCCAGCGCCGTCTTTGAGATGGTCGGATTGAATGGGGCGCCGACCCGCGTGGCTGGCGGCCTTCCGGGAGTCGATGACGCCGTCCGCGACCAGCGGGGCCATCTGCTGGTCATTCTTCCGGCCTCCGGGCGAATCTATGACGTCACGTCCGGCGCCAACGTGGCCACCGGCCTTCGCAATCCCCAGGGGCTTGGCTTCGACGGCGCACAGAACCTTCTCGTGACGGAGAGTGACAACGGCCGCCTGGACCTTGTGTTGACGAGCTTTGCGATCACCGTGCCGTCCGGGATCATCCAGCTCACGCCTGGCCAGGGCGTGTGCTACGGCATCTTGCGGGCGCCTGGAAACACCGACAGCATCAGGGTCTATGAGTCGATTGGCGCCATGCCCCTCGACGATCCGTCTGCCAGCGCCCAAGGCGAGGTGATTCCGGGCCGCTGCAATCTCCCATCCTGCACAGTTGCTTTGGTCCTCCAGGGGCCGACCGGCCTGGAATACGCCTCCTTCGCCTACCGGGATTAGGTGAATCCGCCGAGGGGTATCAATAGATGAACCAATGAGCCAGAACGACCCCTATCTGCCCGGACGGGGCGGCGAATTTCTGCCTCCGCCCCCGGAGCATCCGGTGACCTCCGATATTCCACCGGACTCGCCCTACCACTCCTCGCCCGCGCCCCTGGCGAGGAACAATCGTGGGCTGCTGGGCGGTCTGGCAGCTTTGCTCTTCGCCGCGTTTGCCTACGGCAAGTACGCGCTTTTACTCATCTTCAAGGTCCCAGCCCTGTTGACCCTGGGCTCTGCACTGGTCAGCGTGGCCGCCTACTCGGTGTTGGCCGGCCCCTGGGTTGCGGTCGGCCTCGTGTTGATGATCTTCGTGCACGAGATGGGGCACGTCGTCGAGATCAGGCGCCAGGGAATGCAGGCGACCGCGCCGATCTTCATCCCGTTCCTCGGCGCGGCCATCTTCCAGCGGTCGCATGCCCAGAGCCCGATCCGGCAGGCGCAGATCGGGATCGCCGGGCCGATCGCCGGCACCATCGGGGCGACCGCTGCGCTCGTCCTCTACGGCTCGACCCATTGGGTCGTGCTGTTGATCTGGGCCTATTACGGCTTCCTCATCAACCTGTTCAACCTCATCCCGTTCGGGATGCTGGACGGCGGCTGGATCCTGGCGCCGGTCTCGAAGTGGATCCAGGTCGCAGGCCTGGTCGTCCTTGGGGGCCTGTTCTTCTCCGGCCAGGTCAGCCCCCTCATCATCATCATCGTGCTCCTGGGAGTGCCCGTCGTCGTCCAACGATTCCGCAACCCGGCCCATGACGCCTACCTGACCTCGGGTCCGGCGGCGCCGCGTTACGCGATGGGGGCCGCCTGGCTCGGGCTCGTCGCGTACCTCGCGTTCTTCTTCTTCCAGACCGACTCGATGCTTAACGGCTTCGTTCGGTAAACTCAGTCACCTGGAGTAAAGACCTTGAAAGCACAAATCCATCCCACCTACTACGAAGACGCCGTCGTCACCTGCGTGTGCGGGAACACGTTTACGACCGGGTCGACGCGCAAGGAGCTCAAGACAGAGATCTGCTCCGTCTGCCACCCGTTCTTCACGGGCACGCAGCGGATCGTGGACACCGGGGGCCAGGTCGAGCGGTTCCGCAAGCGGGCTGCTAAGACCCGGTCTTAGATGACCGCCCCGGAGGTAACCGCTCCGGAAGCGGAGACTCCAACCTCCCTCCCCTCGCTTCGCGAGGACCTCCCCAGCAAGCGGGGGGGTGACACGTTCTTCTATGGCGGCCAGGCGGTCATCGAGGGCGTGATGATGCGAGGCAAGCATCACTACGCAACAGCAGTGCGCCTTCCCACCACGAAAGAGATCGTGGTCGACCGTGGCGAGCTGAAGGCGTCCATCTACGTCAATCCGATCTGGAAGATGCCGTTCGTTCGCGGGCTAGCCCTCATCGGCGAGCAGTTGCACCTCGGCATGAAGTCGCTGATCTGGTCGGCCAACATGAATGCGGGTGGCAAGGACATCGTGATCGGTAAGAAGGAGATCACGGGCTCGGTCGCGTTTGCGGGTGTCTTCGCACTCGCGCTTTTCATCGGCCTCCCGCTTCTGCTCGCCGGCGTCGCGGTGCATCGCAGCGGAAGCTTTCTCTTCGTGCTGGTCGAGGGCCTGATCCGGGTGGGGCTCGTCCTCGGCTATCTCGCCGCGATCGGCCTGCTGCCTGACGTGCGGCGGGTCTTCCAGTACCACGGCGCCGAGCACAAGACGATCAACGCATTCGAGTCGGGCTGGTCCCTGGACGTCGCATCGGTGCGGCGGGCGAGCACGCTGCACCCACGCTGCGGGACGGGATTCCTGATTGTCGTGATGGTGGTCAGCGTGGTCGTCTTCAGCGTCGTCGCGATCTTCCACCCGAACTGGTTCTGGCTCATCGCAAGTCGCGTGCTCGCAATCCCCATCATCGCGGGCGCCGGCTTCGAGAGCATCCGTTTCATGGCCGTGCACCGCCGGCACCCGGTGATCCGCGTGCTGCTGTTGCCGGTGCTCGGGACGCAGAAGTTCACCACGCGCGAACCCTCTGACGACATGCTGGAGGTCGCGATCACCGCATTCAACAGCGCGCGCGAGGGCGAGGAGGAAGAGGCACAAGGGGGGCGGGCCCTCCTTGTGGGAAACCCCCCAGCCAATCGGGCCGCTGTTCTCTAAGTTGTGCGGTGGCGGTGACCTGGCGGAGCCAGGTCACGCGGGGACAAGGCACAAGGGGGGCAGGCCCCCCAAAAAGAGCACAAGGGGGGCAGGCCCCCCTTGTGGGGAACCCCCCAATCACTCGGATCGTTGTTGCCTGCGCTGTCCGGGTGCGGTGACCTGGCGGAGCCAGGTCACGCGGGGATAAGCACAAGGGGGGCAGGCCCCCCTTATGGGGAACCCTCCAATCACTCGGAGCGTTGTTGCCTGCGTTGTACGGTGGCGGTGACCTGGCGGAGCCAGGTCACGCGGGGACAAGCCAATGATTGATCGGTTGGATGGGATCGCGCGTCGCCATCGAGAGATCGAGGCGGAGATGGGTCGCCAGGAGGTTGCCTCTGACCACGCCAGGATCACCAAGCTCGCCCGCGAGCAGCACGCTTTGCGCGAAACAGTGCAGACATACCAGGCTTACCAAAGAGCGCGCCATGAGTTCGAGTCCGCCCGCGAGCTTCAAAAGAATGAGCGCGATCCCGAGATGCAGGAGTATCTACGGGCTGAGGAGCATCGAGCATCGGCGCAGGTTGGCGAGCTGGAGGAAAAGCTCAAAGAGCTGCTGCTGCCGAAAGATCCCAATGACGACCGCGACGTAGTGGTGGAGATCCAGGGAGCGGAGGGTGGGGAGGAGGCCGCGCTGTTCGCCGGCGACCTCTTCCGTATGTACACGAAATGGGCCGAGCGCAAGGGCTGGAAGGTTGACGTCGTCGAAGAGTCACCGACCGAGAAGGGGGGCTTCGACAAAGTCGTGTTCGAGGTCCACGGCCACGGCGCGTACTCGCAGCTCAAGTACGAGGGCGGCGTCCATCGCGTGCAGCGGGTGCCCAAGACGGAGGCGCAGGGCCGCATACACACGTCCGCCGCCACCGTCGCCGTGATGCCGGAGGCAGACCCCGTGGAGGTCGAGCTCAAGCCTGAGGACATCGAGATCAAGACCTCCACTTCTCAGGGTCCTGGTGGACAGAGCGTCAACACTACGTATTCGGCGATCCGCATCACGCACAAGCCGACCGGGATGCAGGTCAGCATCCAGGATGAGAAGTCGCAGCTGCAGAACAAGGAGAAGGCCTTGCGTGTTCTGCGCGCCCGCCTGTACGAAATGAAGCTTGCCGAGCAGCAGGCGGCGATCGGGGCGCAGCGGCGCGGCATGGTGGGCACCGGCAGCCGGTCGGAGAAGATTCGGACCTACAACTTCAAAGAGAACCGTGTAACCGATCACCGGATCAAGCTCACCCTGCACCGTCTGGATTCGGTCATGAACGGCGATCTCGACGAGGTGGTTGCCGCGCTGGTCAACGCCGACCGCGCAGCGCAACTCGACTCCGGCGCCGCCTGAGTGTCCCGCCCGGGAGGTGGAGGGCACTCTTGACAATCGTCGAGGTCCTCAAGCTCGCCTCAGAACACTTTCAGAAGCGGGGAGCCGACTCAGCGCGGCTCGATGCGGAAGTGCTTCTGGCCCACGCGCTTGGGCTGCGCCGGCTCGACCTGTACCTGCAGTTCGACCGCTCGCTGACCGAGCCCGAGCTCAGCGCCTATCGCGAGCTCGTGGCGAGACGGGCCAAGGGCGAGCCGGTCGCTTACCTGGTCGGACACAAAGAGTTCATGGGCCTCGATTTCAGGGTCACGCCGGCGGTCCTGGTCCCCAACCCGGACACCGAGGTGCTGGTGCAGCGCGCCGTCGAGCTGGCCCGCGAAGCCGGCCGGCCACTGCGCGTTGCAGACGTTGGAACTGGGAGCGGATGCATCGCGATAGCGATCGCGCACTACGCGGCAAACGCCGAGGTGGTCGCGTCGGACGTGAGCCCTGACGCTCTCGAAGTCGCCGCACACAACGTGGCCACCCACAACCTGGGCACCCGCGTTCAGCTGGTGTGCGGAGACCTGATGGCCCCGCTGACCGGCTCATTCGATCTCGTGTGCGCCAATCTCCCGTACGTGGCGGAGGGTGCGCGTCTCGCGCTCGAGGTGGTTGCCCAGCCCGCTCGGGCGCTGTACGCGGAAGGACAGGGCTCGGCGCTGGTGACCCGCTTGCTCGCCGAGGCGCCGGCGCGCCTGAACGCCGGCGGCAGGGTGCTCGCCGAGCTCGATTCTTCGATCGCCGCGTTCGCCGTCGACACCGCGAATGGAAGCTTCGCCGGCCATCGGATTCACCGTGACCTCGCCGGTCACGAGCGCGTTCTCGAAGCATGGTCCTCGATCCCCGCGAAATCAGAGCCTTCGGCGTGAGCTCGCTGGGACCCCGGTTTTTGAAGCCGACGCGCGCCGGCCTCACGCGCGCAGCGCAGCTCGTCCGCGCCGGGGGGGTGATCGCCTTCCCGACCGATACCGTCTACGGGCTCGGCGCGGCGGCGGATGACGAGATCGCGACGCGCAGGGTATTCCGTATCAAGGGCCGGCCTGTCGGGCTACCCCTGATCCTCATGGTCGCCGCCGAGTCACAGCTCGAGGGCTATGTCCATGTCGATTCTCGATCGGAGGCGATGATGCGGCGGTGGTGGCCCGGACCGCTGACCCTGATCCTCCATGCCATTGGCGGGGGGACCCTCGGCGTGCGGATCCCGAAGCACAAGGTGGCCCTCGAGCTTCTGCGTGCCGCCGGTCCGCTGATGACGACCAGCGCCAACCTGCACGGGCGCGAGCCGGCCATGACGGCCGGTGAGGCGGCGCTGCCGGGTGTGGTGGCCGTGCTGGATGGTGGCAACGCGCCAGGCGGCGTCGCGTCGACGGTGCTCGACCTCACCGGGCCGGAGCCCCACGTGCTGCGCGAGGGCGCGATTACGACGCCCGAGCTGCTCGGGCCTCCATCTCGTCGCTCTGGGTGACAGCCTCCCGACTCGTGGGGGGATTCCCTTCCGCTCAGTCTCCGGGACTGCAAGGTTGGGGAGGCTTTAGCATCTGGTCGTGACCACTCCCATCACGACGATGACCTTTCGGGCCCTGGATCGTGAGGATCCGGAGGTCGCAAACCTCATCCGCAAGGAGTTCAAGCGCCAGTCCGAGACGCTCGAGCTGATCGCTTCGGAGAACCTGACGAGCCCCGCGATCCTCGAGGCACTTGGCACGCTCCTGACCAACAAGTACGCGGAGGGCTATCCCGGCCGGCGGTACTACGGCGGCACCGGCGAGGTGATCGACAAGATTGAGACTCTCGCGGTCGAGCGCGCGAAGGCGCTGTTTGGAGCCGAGTACGTGAACGTGCAGCCGCACGCCGGCTCGCAGGCCAACGCCGCCGTGTACATGGCCGTGTGCCAGCCCGGCGATCGCGTCATGGGGATGGACCTGTCGGCCGGCGGCCACCTCACGCACGGGAGTCCGGCGAACTTCAGCGGGAAGCTCTATGAGATCCATTCGTACGGGGTCGACCGTGAGACGGAGACGATCGACTACGACGCGATGGCGAAGCTTGCCGAGCAGGTGCGGCCGAAGATGATCCTTGGGGGATTCTCCGCCTACTCGCGGATCGTCGACTGG
>DATBZP010000042.1:0-39030 GCA_036513135.1 Candidatus Dormiibacterota bacterium
TGATCGCGCACCGACTGTCGACCATACGCAACGCGGATTCGATTGTCGTCATGGACGCCGGCCGGATCGTCGAGCAGGGTAGTCACGCCGAGCTCTTACATCGCCACGGCTTTTACTACGAGCTCTACAACAGTCAGTTCACCGAGGCTTTCGCGGCGGCGGGCTGAAAGCGTGGATGCCGCTCCTGGGCTCTCCAGACGATCCAGACCATCAGAAGCCCGAGCATGAAGAACATGGCCACGCCCTCGACCTGGACCCCGGCCGGCGCGAGGCCGTTCAGCGATCCGATCTCAGCCACCATGCCCAGCATTGAGATCGCCACCGGAGCCAGGAACAGGCGCGCGATGCCGTCCTCCCTGCGCCATGTGCCGGCCGCCCAGATCGTGCCGAGGACGAAGACCTCGAAGAAGTAGTACGGCCAGACCGTCTTGGCCATCAGCGCGAAGCTGGCCGAGGTCAGGGTCATGCCGGCGAAGAGCCGGGCCTCGTTGAAGTCCCCGCGCCGGGTGGCGAGCCAGAGGTTCGCAGCGACGGCTGCCCCCACGACGGCCGCGATGTCCCAGTGCTGGACCACGGAAGCCAGGGCACTGTCACGCGTGACACTCCAAATCGACCCGGCCCCGACCGGCAGACCTCCCCGATAGGTGAACAGCGAATAGGTGACATCGGCTTTGTCCGCGCGGTAGAAAGGCAACAGGCCGGCCGCACCGGTCATGGCGGCCGCCGCGAATAGCCGCACGCTGTTGGCAGGCGAACGGCTCCATGAGGCCAGCGCGAGCGGGAGGGACAGCAGCAGTGCCGAGCTGCGGCTGAGCACCGCGAGGCCGAAGACGAGCCCCGCGCGCAGGATCCACTTGCGGTCCATCCAGCGCACGGCGATCAACACGAGCCAGACTTCGATCGGCTGCTCGATGTGCCCGAATCCCGCGACCGACTGCCAGATCGGAGGCGCGATCGCGAGGGCTGCGTAGCCGAGCAGCCGTGGACAGCCCTCGATGCGGTGGCCGCGGATCCTCTCTATGGCGGCCATCCCCTCGCGTGCCATGAGCAACACGAACACACTGAAGAGGGCGAGCGCCATGGCCCGACGCGGAGTGGGCGCGTCGAGCCAGCCGAGCGCGCGCACGACGAGCCCAAGCGCGGTGAGAGGGACCAGTGCCACCGGCCCATTGGCATTCGGATACGCGGACTGGGGTCCCAGCGAATACACCATCAGCGGATGTCCAGCGAGGGCGACCTTCGCCGATGGCCAGAAGAAGAGGTCGAGGTCGGTCCGCGGAAAGGGAAGGAAGGCGACGGCGAACCACACAGCCACGTACGGTGCGGCCCACGCTCGCGGGTCCCTGAGCAGAGCGGCACGGTGACTCGCCACGCCGCACAACCCTACATGGCGGGTGTCCCGTTCAATCGAGACCGCGGGGCTACGCGCGGCCCATACGATGCTGGCAAGAAGGGCGGCGCCGTGACCGCCGGTTCATCAACCCGGTTGCGGCCGGCTGCCGAGTCGGCTAGGTTCTGCCGATGAGCATCAAATGGATGCCCCGAATGAAGCGCGGACGGCCCTGAGGCAACTCTCCGGGCCCTGGCTGCGGCGCGGCCGTGCCGCCGTATTTGTCGCGCTCGCTGACCTCACCCTTTTCAACATCTATCAGGTTGTCAACTATCAGATGTTCCAGGCGCGGTACCAGTGGCCTGACTTCCTCTATTTCTATGCGTTTGCCAAAGCCGGTTTGGCGCACGGTTATCGGCAGTTGTACGACCCTGCCATCCAGGCTGCTGCGGTTCATTCCATCTTTCCGCACGCACCGTTCTACGAAGTCGTCAATCCCCCGCCGTTCGCCTGGCTGCTCGCGCCTCTCGCAGTTCTGCCTTACCCGGCCGCACTTGGTATCTGGACGGCGGCGATGGTCGCTGCGCTGGCTCTCAGCGGCTACTTGCTCGCCTCGGGCAGAGATCGGCTTCTCTTTGCGGGGCTGTGGCTGGGATTCCTGCCAGCCTACATCGTGTTCGTCTCGGCACCTTTGGCTCCGCTGGTCATGCTCTCGCTGGCCCTGACACGGAAGCTGAAGAGTGACCGGCAGGAGATCGCAGCCGGCCTCGTTCTCGCGATCGGCTTGCTTAAGCCAAACCTCGTCGAACTGGTTCCCTTCGCGTTTCTCGCTGCCGGGAACCTCCGTCTTTTCGTCGCTTGGCTCTCGGCGGCGTCGGTACTGGTGGTCGCGTCGGTGGTCAGCCTTGGGACGAACGCCGCCGACTACGTGACGGCCTCGTTGGTCTTCACCTCCAACCGGTATGCGTTGCGTTGGTCACTTGTGCCTATCGTCGGTGACGGCTTCGCTTGGCTGGCCGCCGCGTTACTGATCACCGGCGGTACGTTGTGGTTGGCGTGGCGCCTTCGAAATCGCGGCCCGGAAGCGGTGCTGGCCATCGGCGTCGCCGGGTCGTTACTCGTGAATCACCATTTGACCCCGGGCGATCTCAATCTGTTGCTGGTGCCGATCTGGCTGCTGCTTCGCATCCCGGGCGGCCTTATTTGGAAGACCACGATCGGCTCCATGTGGGCCGGCGCCTGGCTCGCCTTGATGTTCCCCATTACTGCGATCGTCGTATTGGTGGCGATCCCTGTGGCTGCTCTGATCCGCAGTTTGGCTGACGAGGCCGCAGAACGTGACCGAACCTTCGGTTCGAACGTCTCAGTCGAAGTGTGAAACCGCTAGAGCGGGACTCGTGGTGCTCGTCCGCTTGGCTGGGCGGTTCGGAGTCCATTGGCTAGGCATGCCCAAGGCCCTACTCCATGCTGGCTGGGGTTTTTCGCTTTACGCAAGCCCCGCCAGCTTTCGCGGTAAGAAGAATTTGGAAACCGGTCCCCGGGGCCGGCTTTATGCGGCTAGCCCAGCGTCTCCGGCCCTGGCGAACAGCAGCTGGTCACGCCCGAATTGTCCGGGGTGGTACCGCACGCATCGGGCGGACTCGTCCGGCCAGCCAGGGTTCAATCCCCAGCATTCCGATCCAGCCTGCCTCCCACAAGAGCATTGGTACTGGCAGGCCAATGGCGATGAACTGGGCGGCGGGCATTGGTATTGGCAGGCCGATGGAAATGAACTGGGCGGCGGCGATCCCGACCAGCAGCCAGACCCGCTGCAGCACGCTGACCCCGGACCCCAAGACGAGCCACGCAGGTAAGACGAGCACGAGGGGGTCGTACGTATGCAAATAGAAGGCCGACGCGGTGCTCCCAACGATCCCAAGGGCAAACACCAGATCTAGGCGGTCGCGTCGGTACCAGGCCAGCGCCAGCGCAACCAGGCCGGCGGCCACCTCAACGCCCGTGGCAACCGGTCCGCGTCCGAACAGGTAGGCATAGGTCATCGCCGATTGAATCGGGTTGCTGTTGGTGAACGCGACGCTGTTGGCGTAAGAAGCGATCCCGTGCGAGCCCAACGAGGCTAGGGAGACCGCGGCGAGAATCGCACCCACCAGCACGCAGTAGAAGACAGGCCTCCAGCGCCCACTGACGAACAGCGCCACAGGCAGCAGCACCAGCAACTGGGGCTTGAGGAACAAGGCGAAAGCCATCACAGCCCCGGCGCGCGCCCACAGTCCACGCTCTAGGAGCCACCAGGTAAGTGCAAGGCAAGCCAGGCTGACCGCCCCCGTCTGGCCCAGCCAGAACGTGTAATGCACTGGATACAGAGCGAGCGAAGTTAGCAAAAGCGTGACGCGCGCCAAGCCCTTCCCGGGACAGACAAGCCACCAAGCGGCAATCCAGGCCGCCAGACTGCCAAGTGTCCAGATCAGATATCCAGTCGGAAAAGGAAACAGCGTGAGCGGTGCCACCAACCATGCCAGGGGTGGAGGCGTTACGAAATTGTGGCCTGAACTGATCACACTGCCCTGCGGACCAAAGCCTGCCGACAGCTGTCGCTGCAAATCGAGATCGTAGATATGAGACCACCCGCGGGTAAGTCCGATCTCGGCCGCCACATAGCTAAGGCGGAAATCTTCGTCGTACGGAGCCGAGACGAAGTGATCGACCCAGAGGATCACTCCGAAAGCGACTGTTATCGCAGCCGTAACCGCAGCCGCGGACAACCACAACGGAGGCAGTCGGTCTTTAGAAGGCGCGGATCTCATGGCTATCGTTACTCGCGACAGTAACTGGTTCGCCCCGCGTTACTGGCGGGGAGGCCTCCGCGCCAGCGCCAGGATCGAGACTTCAAAAGCGATGACGAACCGGCTCGGGACGTATCGCTCGCTTCGGAAACCAGCGCTGAGCAGGACATTCAGCGGCCATCGAGCTGGAAAGACGAAGTCCGACGGAGAGGCTCCGCTGGGCCCAGAAGGACATGGGGTATGAGTCTGATCGTTGCGATACATGTTCACGAAGGCCCGTTCTACGTACTTCGAAGTCGGCTGACTGCGAGCGCTCGCGCATCTCAAGTGCGCCGAAACTCACGGCGATTAATCCAGGTCGAAGATGGTAGTTTGGAATAATGGCCCCCAATCAGGTGAGCGGTCGTCCCCCGAGACGCTTGGTTGGGCTCAGAAACTGATCAATCTAGTCCGTCAAATCATTCGGCGTGAGCCGGTTCTACTCGCGTTCATGGGGGCCGCTCTCGCCGCGCGAATCGCGTTCTGGGGCATCAGCAACCGCATGTTCGAGGACGGCCTGACCACCATCACTCACGCTAGAAACGTGGTTTTGGGCCTGGGGCTAGTACATCACATCGGTGAGGGCAACGTGCATGGTTTCACCTCCGCATTGGGCGTGCTCATTCCACTCGCCGGCGAAGTCGTCAAACAAGGAGCAGGCATCACTGCTATACGGTTGGCTTCGCTGGCCGCGGTTTGCGTCGCTTTGCTCTATGCCCGCCTAATCTGCAGCGATCTTGGAATGCGTGCCTTCCCGACTGCTTTTGTTCTGGCTTACCTTGCCTTCGACCAAAACATGATCTTCTACGGAATGTCGGGGATGGAGACTCAAGTAGCGGTTGCCATCCTCCTTGGTGGGGTGCACCACGTCCGCCGCAATGATCTGATCACGTCGGGGATCTTTCTCGGGCTGGCTCCATTAGTGCGCCCTGAGTTTGTACTCTGGGTGGCTCCTGCCTTCCTCTATTTAGGGCTGCGCAATAGAGCGCGTGTTGCTAAAACCGTTACTGTCGCGGCAGCAGTCGTCATTCCTTGGATCGTCTTCACCTTCCTCTACTACGGCTCGCCGATTCCCCACACGATTATTGCGAAAGCGACGATTGGGCGCATTCCGCCGATCCTGTCAGGTGGCTCGCTGCTGCCGTGGACTGAGTGGCTGGCCGTGAAGGTAGTTGGTCATACGGAGCTACTACTCCGTTACGTTGAACCATTTTACGAAAACTGGAGCACGGTCATTGCTCCTATACCTTCTCCATTTCTCGTGGCCGTTGTGGTTGTCGTCACGGATTTGGTGGTGATCGGATTGTTGGCCTCTCGCCGAATTTCCAATTTTTGGCCGGTTCCCGTCTTTCTCGCACTATTCGTCGCTTATCGGATCTATTTGCTGCCCATCGATCACTACTCCGACTGGTACATGCCACCTTTTCTCGCGCTATTGATGATTGTCGCCGGCCTCGGGCTCCAGCAAGTGGCGTCCAGAGCGCCAAAACTCTCGACCACACTCGCCGTCATGATCGCAATTGCTTTCGCCGTTCACATGCCGTTCAGTTTCGTTGTCGAGGCAAAAGTCCAGGCAATTGAAAACCAAGTGCCAAGGCAAACGGCCGAGTATCTCAAGGAGAATATGCTCCCGGGCCAGTCTGTTGTCACAGAGGGAGCCGGCTACATCGGTTTCTATGACGGCAACCAGAAGCTCTACGACTATCCCGGTTTAGCATCACCTACTTCCGTACGTGCTCTACAAAAGCTGCCATTGGACCAGCGCAACGAAGAGGACATGATCGCGCAGTTAAAACCCGATTGGCTTGTGCTGCGCCCTTGGGAGCTCGATGCGCTACATCAGAAATTCCCAAATGTCGCCGCGATGTACACGGTTGAACATGTTGTCGAGTTGGGCGGCGTGCCTGAGAGCGACCTGAACGTACGTGGTAACAGGACAGTTTCTTTCGCCGGGCTGGCTGATGTTGATATAAACGAGAAGTACATCATCTTGGAACGAACCTCGCCCGTCGGAGCCTAAACGGTCCAGTTATCGGCGCATGCGAAGCATCTTGATCGAGAGATAGACGCCGGCTCCAGGGGATTCTAAACATGCGGATCGCTCACGAGCGGTCTCCGGCGCCCATCCAACGCCCGTTCCGGTGGTGGCCTCGTCCAGCGCGACCTCGTTGCTCGGCGGCATCCGCTTCAGTCCTACTCCGGGCGCGGTGGCCGCGCTAATCGAGCTCGTCGACCTGGAGCGCGAGTGCTGCGCCTGGATCCATTTCGAGGTAATCGCCGGGTCCACCGTGACCTTGACCGCAGAAGGCGATGGCGAGGTTGTCCTCCGCGGCATATTCGTCGAAACTCACTGATCCCCAGCGGGCCGGGCCGACCTGGGCCGGAGCTCTCGGGGCCTCTCCTGGCCTCGTCGCATCGGAGCCCGGCCAGGCGGCTGCTTCGGCTCGTCGAGCGAAGCGAGTCCTGGAATCGGTCGGACAACCGAACGCCGTGAGGTCAGTCGCAGCTGTTTGCCGAAATGGTCGAACGTCAGCGGCCGGCCACGGACCAGCGTGTAGCTGGCGCGGCTGCGGTTGACGGTCACCTTGAGGAGGCGGTCGAGGAAGGTCAGCCGGAAGGTCAAGCCCTGGATTCGGGGCGGTAGGCGGGGAGCGAATCCGAGGGAGTCTCCGTGGTGGCGCATCCCTCCGAGGCCGGCAACCACCGCCAGCCACGCTCCGGCCAGAGATCCCATATGCACACCATCGCGCACGTTGTGCTCGAGGTCGTTCAGGTCCATCAAGGCAGCCTCGCCGAGGTAGTCGTGTGCGAGCTGAAGGTGGCCGACCTCGGCCGCGATGATCGCCTGCGTGCATGACGATAGCGACGAGTCGCGGACGGTGAGAGCCTCGTAGTAGGCGAAGTTCCTGGCTTTCTGTGCTTCGGTGAAGGCATCCCCCCGGAGGTGCATCGCCTGCACCAGGTCCGCTTGCTTGATGACCTGCTTGCGATAGAGATCGAAGTAGGGGAAATGCAGAAAGAGCGGGTACTGGTCCGCCTTGGTCCGGCTGAAGTCCCAGCGTTGGTGCTGGGTGAAATCGCTCGCTTGCTCATGGACCTGGAGCGTTTCGTCGTAAGGGATGAACATGCGCTGTGCCGCCTTGCGCCACGCCTTAACCTCGCCCGTGCGCACCTTCAACCGGTCTGCGACATCGCGATGCCGCCCGACAGCTTCGGCGGCGGCCACGAGATTGCGTTGCGCCATCAGGTTTGTGTAGACGTTGTTGTCAGCCACCGCGCTGTATTCGTCCGGGCCGGTGACGCCGTCGATCCGGAAGTCGCCGCTCCGGTCGTGGTGTCCAAGCGAGATCCAGAGCCTTGCTGTTTCGACCAGCAGCTCAACGCCCACCGTTTTCTCAAATTCCGAATCGTTGGTTGCACTGACGTACCTCAGCACGCCATCCGCTATGTCGGCGTTGATGTGAAAGGCCGCCGTTGAAGCAGGCCAGTAGCCCGAGCATTCCTCGCCATGAATGGTCCGCCATGGAAACGCCGCGCCCTTGAGGCCGAGATCCTTCGCACGCTTGCGCGCCATGTCGAGGATCTTGAATCGCCACCGCAGGATGTCGGCCGCCGCACCGGGCACCGTGTATGTCAGCAGCGGAAGGACGAATGTCTCCGTGTCCCAGAACGTGTGTCCCTCATAGCCGGGGCCGGTCAGGCCCTTGGCCGGAATGGCGCGCTGCTCCGCCCTCGCCGCGGACTGCAGCACATGGAACAAGGCAAACCGGATTGCCTGCTGGACCTCCGGGTCGCCCCTCAACTCCACGTCGGAGCGAGCCCAGAACTCCGCCAGGTACTCGTGCTGCGCGGCGGCCAGGCCCTTCCAGCCATGATCGAGAGCGGTCGCGAGCGCTCCTTCGATCTGCGAGCGTAGAGCCGGCACCGACCGCTGGCTCGACCAGCCATGGGCGACGAACTTCACCAGGCTCAAGCGCTGTCCGCGCGCCAGGCGTGCTGTCACGGTGACCCGCGCGGAATCATCCGCGCTCTCGCAGGTGACCTGGCTTCCACGTGGGGCGCTGACCACGTGGTCCATCCCGGCAGCGACCGTGAGCAGGCTCTTCTTGGTCGAGTGGATGAGGATGGCGCGCTGGCCATCATGCCCGGCGAACCGCGAAGCGAGCGGCGACGCTGTCGCAGCCGCCGCGCGTGGGTCTCTGCCGGTGAGGTCGCCCACGGGCTCGTTGGCCACGAGCTCGGACTGAAGGACGAAGTCTGCCGGCCCATCGACCGGCTCCACCTCGTAAAGGATCGCGGCGAGCGCGCGGTGCACGAGTGAGACCAGGCGCGTCGATCGGACTTTGATCACGCGATGCGCAGGCGACTCCCACTCCAGGGTCCGTCGCAGCACGCCGGCTTTGAGGTCGAGCACCCGCTCGTGCGAGCGCAGCTTTCCGTAGCGGATGTCAAACGGCTCGTCGTCGACGAGTAGGCGGATGACCTTGCCGTCGGTGACGTTCACGATCGTCTGTCCGTCCTCTGGATAGCCGTAAGCCGTCTCGGCATAGGGCAGCGGGATCTTCTCGTAAAAAGCATTGAGGTAGGAGCCCAACAGCACGTGAGGCTCACCCTCATCCAGGTTTGCCCGCCACCCGATGTGTCCGTTCGAGAGCGCGAAGATGGACTCGGTCTGGCCCAGGAGGTCCAGGTTCAAGCCAAGCTCCCGAACGGCCCACGGCTCGACCGCGAAGCCCTCGTTGCGGATCAAGACGGATTCATCAGGTCGGCCAGATCCTTGACGACCAGGTCGGCTCCATGCTTGCGAAGGGCGTCCGCCTGGCCCACGCGGTCGACGCCAATGACCATGCCGAAGCCACCTGCGCGACCGGCTTCCACTCCCGCAAGGGCATCCTCGTAGACGGCGGATAGCGCCGGCGTCGCGCCCAGCATTCGCGCCGCCTCGAGGTAGGTATCCGGCGCCGGCTTGCCGGCCAATCTCATGGCATGGGCGACGTTGCCGTCGACCTGCGCGTCGAAGAGGTCGTGGAGTCGAGCGGCTCGAAGGACCTCGGTGCAGTTCTTGCTGGAAGAAACCACGGCCAGCTTCAGCGCTGCGTCACGGGCGGCGTGCAGGTACCGGACGGATCCTTCGTACGCCTCGACCCCGTCTGTCCGAATCACCTGCAGGAACAGCATGTCTTTGCGATTACCGAGGCCATGCACCGTGTCGGCTTCCGGCGGATCGTCCTCGGAGCCTTCGGGCACGGTGATGTGGCGCGCGGCGAGAAAGGAGCTAACGCCCTCCTCCCTGGGCTTGCCGTCGACGTATTCGTCGTAATCGCCGACCTCGTCAAACGGTCGGAAGGGTTCGCCCCCTCTGTCGGCACGTGCCTTGAGGAAGGCGTCGAACATGTCTTTCCACACTCGGGCGTGGACCTTGGCTGTCTGGGTCAGAACTCCATCGAGATCGAAGAGGCAAGCCGAGATGCCTGGGGGCAGTCCAAGCGAGCTGCGATCGGCCCCCACTGGGCGTTGCCCCGGTTCGCTACCTCCCGTCATCTCCATCGGTGATCGTAGTCGGGCGTCCGGTCGGGAGGAAATCTGACCTTGCACGCCCCGGGCCTTTACGCTTTCTGTCGTCGTGAGCACCGAAACCTCCGCGCTCGAATTCAAGGTGACGCCGGCTGGCCATCGGGTGGCATCCGAAGCGAGGGAGAGGCTGCTCGCCGATCCTGGATTCGGGCGGCTGTTCACCGAGCACATGGTTCGCATCGAATGGAACCGCGAGCTCGGCTGGCACGACGCTGAGCTTCGCCCCTACGGGCCTGTGCAGCTGGATCCTGCAGTCTCGGTTCTTCACTATGCCCAGGCCGTATTCGAAGGTCTCAAGGCATTCCGCCAGCAAGACGGTGGGATCGCCGCCTTCCGTCCCGATGCCCACGCGGCACGATTCCGCCGGTCAGCGCGGCGGCTCGCGCTGCCGGAGCTGCCGGAGAGCGTGTTCATCGAGGCCATCGAGCGGCTGGTGAGCATCGATGGCGAATGGGTGCCATCCGCTCCGGAGCACAGCCTGTACCTGCGACCGTTCATGTACGCAAGCGAGGTCGGCCTCGGCGTCCGTCCGTCCTCCGAGGTGACATTCCTTCTGATCGGATCACCATCCGGTTCTTACTTTCCGAGCGGCGTCAAGCCGGTCACCGTCTGGCTTTCAGAGGATTTCATCCGCGCGGCGCCAGGCGGCACAGGCGAGGCGAAGACCGGGGGCAACTACGCGGGCGGCTTGCTCGCGCAGGCCCAGGCGGCGAAACAGGGATGCGACCAGGTGGTCTGGCTCGACTCGCAAGAGCACCGGTGGGTCGAAGAGATGGGCGGGATGAACCTCTGCTTCATTTTTGGCAGTGGGCGCAACGCCAGGCTAGTGACTCCGGCTCTTACCGGCACCCTGCTCCCAGGAGTGACGCGGGATGCTCTCCTCAAGCTGGCCGGAGACCTCGGCTATCAGGCCGAGGAGGGAAGGATCAGCATCGAAGAATGGCGTGCGGGCTGCGCCGACGGTTCCTTGACCGAAGTCTTCGCGTGCGGCACCGCCGCCGTGATCACGCCGGTCGGCGCGGTCAAGTCAGCGCACAGCTCGTGGACGGTCGGCGACGGTACGCCGGGCGACATCACCATGCGCCTGCGCAAGTCGCTAGTCGACATCCACCGTGGTGCGGCGCCTGATCCGCATCATTGGATGCACCCACTCCCGCGTATCGACTGAAGACTCGTCAGGTTTCCGAAGGAGGTCGACCGATGGCTGTGAACCGGGTCGTCATCGTGGGTGGTGGCGGCGCTGGCGATGCCGCGGCGTTCGCGCTGCGCAAGCGCGGGTTCGATGGCAAGGTGACGATCATCAGCGCCGACCTCGATCGCCCGTATGACCGTCCTTATCTGTCCAAAGAGTTCCTGCGGGGCGAGGTCGAGGTGCCCAAGGTGTTTCTTCACGATGAGGCGGAGTATTCGAAGCAGGGAATCGAGCTTCAGCTGAACCAGCGCGTGACCGGTGGATCGCTCTCCGCGCGCAGGCTGGCGCTCGATGGCGGGGGCGAGGTCGCGTTCGATACCCTCGTCCTCGGTCTCGGGGGAACGCCGCGCCGCATCCCCGACGTGCCGCGCGCGGACAACGTGCTCACGCTCCGCTCTCTGGGAGACAGCCAGGCGATCCGACAGGCGCTGCAGCGTACGTCCCGCCTGCTGCTGATCGGGGCTGGGTTCATCGGCGCCGAGGTTGGCGCGTCAGCCAGGCAGCTGGGCAAAGAAGTGCTGATGATCGAGGCGTCACCGGTGCCGCTGTCGCGCGCTTTGGGCCGCGAGGTGGGCGAGATCTACGCGACGATCCACCGTGCCAAGGGTGTCGATGTACGCACCGGCACCACGGTTCAGAAGTGGCACAGTGACGGCGCCCGGGTGGTCGGAGTCACGCTCTCAGATGGGCGGCGTGAAGAGGCCGACCTGGTGCTTGAGGCTGTGGGTATCGAGGCCAACCTCGACCTGCCGGCGGAGCTCGGCC
Organism: Candidatus Dormiibacterota bacterium; assembly: GCA_036513135.1. Lineage (GTDB taxonomy): Bacteria > Chloroflexota > Dormibacteria > Dormibacterales > Dormibacteraceae > Palsa-870. Next base: position 11,684 of record DATBZP010000042.1, read on the forward strand.
TGCCTATCGAAGGCGGCGGCGTTCGCCTGAACGAAGCGCTCCGGGCGGCTGACGGCGTGTACTGCGGCGGAGACATCGCGCTTCACCCGCACCCGGTGCTGGGCCGGCCGATCCGCGTTGAGCACTGGGAGGTCGCGAAGAACCAGGGCCGCGGCATCGCTGCGAACATCGTGGGGGGCGATACGCCCTACACCAAGCTGCCTTACTTCTGGTCCGACCAGTACGACGTGAACCTCGAGTACCGCGGCCAGGCGTCGGGCGATGACCGGGCGGTATGGCGCGGCGACCGCGACGGCCTGTCGTTTTCAGTCTTCTACCTGCGCAACGGGCTGATCGACGGCGTGCTCTCGATGAACGACTCGAAGACCAACGAGCTGGGCGGCAAGCTGATCGAAAGCCGCCGGCCGGTGAGCGACTCGGCGCTCGCGAACATGGGTGTGGACCTGGCTGAGCTCGTCTCCGCCTAAAGGATCCTAAGAAGCGGGCTTTGTTTCTTCCGGGAGCAGCCAGGGCAGGGCTTCCGCCATCGGCCGCATGAGCGTGGCGGCTTGCTCCTTGCTGATCAAATTGCTCGCGACGAGGCCGAGCGCCGCCGCGAACGCTGCTCTCTCCGCCTTATGACCTGTGTCGCCATGCTCCGCCTTCCAGGACACAAGCGCGTCCCCAGACTCGGTCAGCCCGAAGAGGGAGCTCCTCACCAGGTCCCAAGCGGGGCCGCGGTCGGCTTGCTCGATGGCGTGCGTCGCCGCCTTCTCCGCGTCCAGGAAAGCCTGAAGTCCTCTCGTACCGACGTGCTCATCCCAACCGACGGCCACCCTTTCGACCCCGGTCGGCGATAGCACCCTGACGTCGTCCATCAAGCGAGCAAGCGTGCGCTGGTGCTCAGGGAACCCGTAGCCCTCGGTGTCGACGCTCACGACGTCTAGCGTATCTGGATCGAGTCCACGGGGTGGATCTCGCGCCAGCCGTGGTCGGTGTCGAGCACCCAGGGACCATCGATCGCGACGTGGTCGCCGATCTTCGGGATAGGCAGGTTTGATTTCGGACATCGTGCGGCTGACTGGGCGTCCGGGGGATTGGCGGATGGTGGGCAGTCAGGAGTGATCTCCGCCAGCATGGCCGGCTTAGCCTGGAAATGGTTCTGCGGATTGAGCAGGTACTCGTATCCAGAATCGGCCCGGAACCAGACGTGATAGTCCCCGTCGTCTTCGCGCGCGACGTCGACCGCAACGCCCTCGGCGTGCTTGCAGGGGTCGAGGACTTGGAGCCGGTCCGGGTTGTGGATACCGGCTTCGGGTGGGCCGGAGCGGCATCCGGTCGCTGGCGGGGACGGAGACGCCCGGGAGAGAGACGAGCCCTGCGCGCATGCGGACAGGAGCACGGCCAGCCCGACCGCGATCAGCGCAGGAAAGCGGGAATCCAACTGAATCGAGCAAGCGCAAATGGCCCGGGCCCCGAGGCGATCACCTGTGCATTCACCAGCACGGCGAGGTAGTAGATCCACCGAAACCCGTTGTCGTTCACCGCGAACGCGACGGTCAGAGCCAGGTTGGCCGCGAGCAGCAGGCCCAGGATTCCGACCCATCGCGTGGCGAGCCCGAGGACGAGAAGGATCCCGACGACCGTCTCGCCCACCGCCTGCCCCAGGGCGAAGGGCTGCCAGTTGGGCACGGCCACGGACGCGAGAAATTCGTGCAGGCCGGGTATGGGGTTTGCTTTTGCGGTCGAAATCATCAGGCCGTGCATCCAACCGATGCCCTGCCACTTCTGGCTCGCGAAGTAGAGCCAGTACAAGCCGACCACGACTCGGAAAAGGCTCGCCCAGGCTTCTTGCAGGGGCCCCCGCGAAGTCACGGCGAAGCCTCCGGCTTCGTGGGGATTTCACTCATTCGCGTTCACAGCCACGACGAGGACACCAAGGGCCGGATCGGGCGCGAGCGCGACGGCTGCAGCGCCTTTGGCCCACGCGCTCGACCGCCCATCCTGTATCGCGAGCACGTCGCGTTCGCCATGCGCAGAAACAAAGATGGTCGATCCGGACTGCAGTACCTGGTCGGGGTCTTTAGGGGTGGCCAGGGTTACGAAGGCGCCGGTCATCGTGTCGAAAGAAAACACCCCGCCTGGGTCGGTGTCTTCTGTACCTCCTTCCGCGGCGACCAGAAGCGTGTCGCCGGTTCCCGCCGCAAGCCAGAACGGAAACAATGGCAGCGGCATGCCAACCCGATGGTCGTCGCCCGCCGGTACGAGCTCCGCCCGCTCGTAGTCGGCGGACCACAGCTGCCCGCCCGCAAAAGCGACGCCGAAGCCGTTTCCAGCCGCCAGCCGGCCGCCGTCGATGATGTTCAACTGTCCCCGAGTGCCGGCCACGACGACGTGCCCGGCAGCGTCGATGGTCATCGCTGCCGGACCTTGGGGAACGGGATGGGTGGCGAGCTTGATACCGCTCGCAAGGGCGAGTTCCAATACCGATGTGGTGTCGAACAGGCTCACGAAGAGTCGCCCCCCGTGGAGCAGCAGTCCGAAGGGCGCCCCGCCGACATGCTGCTTCCACGCGACCTGGAGTCCAGGGAGGCGCACCGCATAAACGTCGCCTGGGGAGCTGTCCGCGACATAGGCCGTCTTGCCGTCGTCAGAAACGATCACCGCGACCACGTCCGTGCCGATTGATCCAGAACCTCGCTGCGTTCCGTCCGCGAGAGACAGCAGCACGAGGCCGCTCTCCGGATACGCACGCGTGGACGTCGCGGGCGCCGAGGCGCCGCACGCGATGGCCGCAAGGCCCACCAGAGCGGCAGCTACCTGAGCGCGCGTAATACCGGGTCGGTGGCGAGCTGGAAAGCTCTGGCCGCCGGACGCAGGTGCATCCGGTTGAGACGGTGCTGGATCGCACCCTTCAGGATCGCCGCGCGCAGCTTGTGCTCCGAGAAGTCGGTGTTGAACAGCAACCTGTTGTGCCGCACCTTATGCCACTCGCCGCGCTGGCGCCGCTCGCGCACGCGCTCGTAGAAGCCGGTGCCGGGCAGTGGGTAGGCGATCGTGTAGCTGACGTAGTCCAGCGGAAGGCTGCTCGAGAAGTTGATGCTCCGGATAAGCGAGTCCGTCGTTTCGCCGAGGTATCCGACCATGAAGAAACCGGCGGCCTTGATCCCTGAGGCGACGCAGGCCTCGACCGCCGACCGCGCCTGGTCCGGGGTGATGCCTTTCTTCATCTCTTTCAGCACCCTTTCATCGCCCGATTCGATGCCGAAGAAGATCCGCCTGCACCCAGCGCGATGCATCTGCTCGAAGAGCGGTTGGTCGACGTGGGTGACTCGGCTCAGGCACTCCCAGGAGAGCGGAAGATGCGCAGCCTCGATCGCCTGCGCGAGCTCGAACGTGCGCTTGTAGTTGAGAGTGAAGAGGTCGTCCGACATCCAGATGTGGTCGTAACCGAGCTCGGCGATCTCGCGCATCTCCGCCACGACCGACTCCACGGGCCTCGCGCTGAAAAGGTCACCGAACACCGACTTGTGGCAGAAGTCGCAGCGGAATGGACAGCCGCGGGTCGACATCAATGGAGTCGTCGCGTTCTTCCAGTGCTTACGCCAGTAGCGGATGTACTCGTCGTTCGGGATGTCGCCGCGGTAGGGAAGTGGTAGGTGGGACATGTCCTTGGTGCGGATCTTCGCCGCGCCCCTGACGATCTCGCCATCGCGCTTGAAGACCAGGCCCGCGATCTCTTCGAACCGGCGGTCGTCGAGGTGCTCCATGATCTGGACGATCGTCTCCTCGCCCTCACCGACGGCCACGAGGTCGAAGTCGTCGACGAACGTCTCGGGCTCACCCGACGGGTAAGGTCCCCCGACTACGGTCAGTGCTTTGCCGCGCACTTGGGCGGCGAGTGAGAGCGCCTCGTCCTGCATGGTGATCATGCAGTAGATGCCGATCACGGACGGCCGCAGTCGCTCGATCTCGGCCAGGACCTCGCGCCGCTCCAGGAAGGTGTGGTCGATGTGCCGGACCGTGTATCCGGCGCTTCGCAGCGAGGCGCTCAGGTACATGAGCCCGAGCGACGGCATGATCCAGTGGCGCCCCTGCGCCGGGGCGCGCTGAGGGTAGACAAGTACGACGTCTGTCATCTCGCCTCCTGCACGTTGATGTGATAGCTGGCGCCGGCGAAGCTGGAGGGGAAGAGATAGTCCATCCCTGCCCAGTTGAAGTCCGAAGAGATGAGCTCGCGGCCGGCGTGCAGCTCTGCGCCGGCGATGGCGGGAGCAGACCACTCAACGCCGAGCGTCGCGGAGCGAAGGCGCCCCCAGCCGCCCTCGACCGAGACCCAGCTCGGGAAGCGAGCGCCGATCAGGGTCTGCGTTGCGTCCGCGTAATCGCTGAATGCCGCGGACTGCTCGTTGAGGATCCCGACCTGCGTGAAGCCGGGCGCGAGCCAGATCGGGTGAACCATCACCGACACGCCTGTCGCCTCGACCGTGTACGTCACCTCGACAGCGCCCCTAGACGCGATGGGAATGAACGAGTAGCTGTGTGCAGCATCTCCGCCGATCTCGTCGAGCTGGAACGTGCGCTTCCAGATTGTGCTGCTCGCAGACTCGATGTCGACCGTGGTGGCAGTGCGTGAGTAGACCCATCCGTCTCCATAGCGCACGATCGGGACGCCGAAGCCCATGCCCTCGCCGCCGACGTCGGAACCGGCAACCTTCAGGTTCACGCCTTTCGCCAGTGGGGCCGTCTTGCCCTGGCCGGGCGAAGGCAAGACCGTGGCGTCGACTCCCGGGAAGATGGACTGCGAGAAGACGGCGGTGCCAAACGTATATGCGTACACGGGCTTGCCGCCGTAGACGTGATAGCTCGATTGCAAGCCGAGCGACTTGAACGGCAGGCTCGGCCGGCCCGCTGCGAGGTCAGGAAAGACCGCCGTCGCGCGGTAGTAGCTGATGTCTTCGACCATGAGCTCCGTCACCCCGTGCACCTGCATCCAGTCGATGGCGAGGGTGCGATCGGGCGGCAGCTGTTGCGAACCTGCGATCTCCGACATGGGTTTTCCGCTGTAGAAGGCGACCACCGGCGAATCCGTAATCAGCAAGCCGGAGCTGCCTGCGGCGGCTCGGCCCGCCGCGATCAGGCCGGCGTTGTCCGCGGCGAAGCTCGTGAAGACCGGCAGGAACCCGACCGCGATCATCGCGGCGGCGGCGACAGCGATCACCCGGACGGCCCCGGCGTGCCGGTCCAGGGCGGCCGCCGCCAGCAGCGCCAGCGAAGGCAGCGCTGGGTAGAGGTAGCGGTGGCTCCCGGTGTAGGCGCCGACGGCGACCAACCCGAAGACCGCCACAAGGTAGACGAGCGCCGGAACATGAAGGAACCGCAGGCTCGCAAGCTCGGCTGCAGACGAACAGCGGCGAACGACGTTCCACAGCCCAAGCGCGCCGAAAGCGAACAGGGGCAGGGTCGCGAGTCCGAAGGTTTGAGCCAGCTCGACGACGCGCGTCAAAGCTCCCCCCGGCAGGCTGCCGCGAGCGGTGGCCGAGGCGAGCTCGAGCGAGCCGCGTGCCACAGAATGGCTCGCGGGCGCAAAGCCGAGCTGCAGGAAGACGAGCACGGCGATCGCCGGCACGGCCCAAGCGATCGCAGGCAGTCGCCGACCTCTCGGCGCACGCCGTCGCCAGAACTCTAAGGCCGCGAAGCCGGCCACGGCCGCGATCCAGATCCAGGCTTTTGTGGCGGTCACGCATGCGAGCACGGCCAGCAGCGCGCCGAGCTTTGTCCGGCCGCGCACGGCGGCCAGCGCGGCGGCCGTCAGGAGCGCTGTCAGAAGGGGTTCGACGACGGCCGATCCCGAGGTGAACAGGAAGACGGGGTTGAGGGCGAGCAGGGCGACGGCGAGCCGCGCCTGTCGCGTGTTCGGGGCGAGGGCGTAGACGCACGACAGGGTGAACAGGCCGAGCAATGCTCCGAGCGCCTTCAGGGCGCCCAGCTGCCACAGCCCGAACACGTGTAGAACCGCGGCCGCGAGCACGTGATACCCGGGAAGCCAGGTGTCCTCCATCCCGAACAGCGGGTCGTGGAGGTTGCCGGTCGATGCAAGGTTCGCCGCGATGAGCCAATGCCCGTAGCCGTCCTCGAACGGCTCAGGCATCTGCGCGGCAACGAGCAGCAGGCCGCCGCAGAGGCCGAGCAGGGCAAACTTGGGCCCTGCCGCCCGGAACCGGATCAATGCGCTCCGGCCGAGGTTGCGCAACGTCAGCACCTCGAGCGCGTCAACTGCGCTGAACGAGGCAAGACTTAGGAAGCCGAGGGCGAACATGCTCGCGTACACCGCGAGCAGCCACTGGTGCATCGTGGAGGCGAGGGGCACGATCGCGAGCGCGCCCAGGCCGAAGAGCGCCTCCGCCAGCGCGCGGGGGTCTCCGACGCGGACGTAGGCCTGGTGGTGCCACTCCTGACCGCGCTCCTCGATCCGGTGCTTCGGCGTTCGAATGAACTGTCCACCCGGCCGCGTGGCGCGAAACATAGCCAGCATCGCTGTCAGCGACATCCCGGCGCCTACGACCTGGCACAGCAGCGACGGAACGCCCGACCACCAGCGACGTCCGTTCCGGGTCTGGGCGACGATGAAGCCGAGCCACGGCGACACGGCGACCACCACAACCAGAGCCGACGCGTCGGCAAGCGGCCAGGGCAGGCTGTGCCGGCCGAGCGTGATCAGCAAAGCCGGGTAGCACATCAGCTGGAGCAGCATCAAGGGGCCGATGCCGTAGGCCAGCAGGTGGACGGTCGCCTGCAGCTTGACCGCGGCTCGATTACGGCTCCGGAGCACAGGAAGGAGCAGCTTGAACGCGGATTGGAAGCTGCCTGTCGCCCACCGGGATTGCTGGCGTCGGTAGGCGTCGATCGAAACCGGAAGCTCCTCTGGCACGACGAGGTCTTCCAGGTAAGCAGCGCGCCAACCGCGCAGCTGAGCTCTATAGCTCAGGTCGAGGTCCTCCGTGAGCGTGTCTGCGCTCCAGCCGCCCGAGTCCTCGATCGCGCTGCGTCTCCAGACTCCGGCCGTGCCGGTGAAGTTCGTGAAATAGCCGTCGGCCGAACGAACGGCCTGCTCAACGAGGAAGTGGAAGTCGATCGCGAGCGCCTGCAGTCGCGTGAACCACGAATAACCCTCGTCGAGGTGACCCCATCGCGCCTGGGCGAAACCGACTGCCTGATCCTCAAACGCACCGACCGTGCGGCGCAGAAAATCGCGCGGAGGGACGAAGTCTGCGTCGAAGATCGCGACCAGTGGAGCGTTGGTGAGGGTCAGGCCGTAAGCGAGCGCGCCGGCCTTGAACCCAGTTCGGTTTCCACGTCTGACATGGGCGACCTGCATTCCCTTCAGGCGCCAGCGGGCCGCGCTGCCCGCGACGATTGCCGTCGTTTCGTCATCCGAGTCGTCGAGGACCTGTATCTCCATTCGGCTCGACGGCCAGTCGATAGCGCACACCGCGTCGAGGACGCGCTCCGCGACGTAGCGCTCGTTGTAGACGGGCACCTGCACGCAGACGAGCGGCTCGTTTTCATCGACGATCGAGTGCTTCGGACCGACAGGCAATCGCGTCGCGCGCCACGTCAGATAGAGCAGGTTCACACCGAAGGCGAACAGAAGGACGCTGGTGACGCCGAGGATCGTGATGGCCAACGCAGCGATCAAAAGGGCCCTCGCGTAGATGCTCCGCGAACTTGCAGGCCACGCTTCGAGTTGGCGGCCCCTGTCACGGCGGAGCCTCCGAGACCAGAGGTCCAACTGGCGCCTCTGTCGAACAACGTGTACGGGCGCATGGTCGAGCGCACGTATGCCACTCGCCTGAGCGCGTCGGGATGTTGGCGCCGCGTCCACTGCATGTATCGCCACGCGCCTTCGCCAAGCGTGCGAGCGGCGCGGTCGAGAAACCGCGGAAACAATAAGGCAGGCAGGCGCTGGGCCGGAGGATCGATGAGCAGCAGCGCTGGTTTGTTCGCCAGCTGCGGGAAGTGCTCCAGCAGTCCGGGGTTGGCTTCGATCAGCTCGCGCATCGCGTCGATGCCGAAGACTGGTTCGGCCATCAGCAGCTCGAAGGCCATGTCTTCGTCCTGGCGCTGCAGCGGCAAACACTGCGAGCGTTCGAGGATGAGGTTAGCGGTCATGAGGCGTGGCGCAAGTGGGCGTCGCGTGAGGTCATCGACCGGCTTCGCCCGATGCGCGAGCGCGTGAACGATCCCGAGCATGTTCACTGCGACGTACGCGAGGTGCCGGTGGCCGTCGTCCACGACCAGGTTGAGGTCGACGTCGTCTGACGCTCGAAAACCGCCGCTGGCGAGCGAGCCTGCGATCGAGACGCTGCGGATGAAGGGCGCGAATGCGACCAGCGCCTTCACGAACCGGGCCGTCATCTCGATGTAGGCGGCCGCGTCGGCGAGGTGGCCGAGCGCCCGAGACCGGATCTGATCAACCCGACCGCTGGCGGTGCGATCGACCACGAGATCTCCGGCGAGGATGAGCTCGCGGCTCGCGGCCACCGACCACAGCACCTCTTCTGGCGAGATCGAGCCGCCGAGGCAAAGCTCGGCGAGGCGTTCCGCGTTCAAGGCGTAACCGCGCCGCCCGAGTAGCGCGACAGTCTGCCGGATCCGATCCGACGTGGCAGCAGATCGAGAGCCGGGGTACGGGATCACGCCAACCAAGGAAGGGCCTCCGATACTCCAGGACGTGGTCTTGGCACGTGCTCGCGCACTTTCCCGAGGGGTCCCCGTGAACTCACGGCGCTAGCGTCTGAGTTCGTGGGGTAAAGGGCGCACCTCGGATGGGATACGAGGCCGGGTTACGATTTGGGTCAGCGACAGAACCTGTACGACGAGCTCAACTAGGAGGCGAGATGACCGCCGACGGACACTTTCGAGTTCCCACCCCAGTCAACGAGCCGATTCGTCCTTACGCTCCGGGCGACGCCACGCGCAAGAGCCTGAAGGCACGGCTGGCAGAGTTGACCGACGCGCGCACCGACGTCCCGATGCAGATCGGTGGGGAGCGGCGCTGGGGCGCGTCAAAGGCCGACATCCGTTCTCCCCATCGAAAAGAGCTGTCCATCGCTCGGGTCGCGGTCGGCGGCCGCAAGGACTTCAACGACGCGATTGAGGCTGCGCTCGAGGCGCGGCGAACATGGGCGGCCACCTCGTTTCAGGAGAGGGCAGCTGTGCTTCTGCGCGCGGCCTCGCTGCTCGCAGGGCCCTGGCGCGACACCATCAACGCCGCGACGATGCTCGGCCAATCGAAAACGGTGCATCAGGCGGAGATTGATGCCGCCTGCGAAACGATTGATTTCTGGCGCTACAACGTGCAGTTCGCGGATCAGCTTTACGCGCAGCAGCCGGCCAACGACGGCACCGCATGGAACCGGCTCGAATACCGCCCGCTCGAAGGCTTCGTCTTCGCTGTGAGCCCGTTCAACTTCACGTCGATCGCCGGCAACCTGCCCATGGCCGCGGCCCTCATGGGCAACACGGTGGTCTTCAAGCCGGCTACGCAGACGCTGCTCGTCTGCCACTTCCTAATGGAGCTGCTCAACGAGGCGGGCCTGCCGCCAGGGGTGGTCAACATGGTCAGCGGCAGCGCCTCCGAGATCTCTGAGCAGGTTCTTGCCCACGAGCGGCTGGCCGGTATCCACTTCACCGGTTCCACCGAGGTCTTCCAGGGGATGTGGCGGGAGGTGGGCCAGAATGTCGAGCGCTATCGCACCTATCCGCGGCTGGTGGGTGAGACCGGAGGAAAGGATTTTATCGTCGCCCATCCCTCAGCGGACCCGGACGCCTTGCGCACTGCACTTGTACGCGGCGCCTTCGAGTACCAGGGCCAAAAATGCTCGGCCGCATCGCGTGCTTACATTCCGCACTCGATCTGGAAGGGCATTCGCGCAGAGCTCGCCGAGCAGGTCGACGCGATTCCACAGGGCGACGTCGCCGATTTCCGCAACTTCATGGGAGCGGTAATCGACGGCAAAGCCTGGTCAAAGCACATGAGAGCGATCGACTTCGCGAAAAGGGCCGAGGATGCCAAAGTCATCGCCGGAGGCAAAGGGGATTCCAAGGAAGGGTGGTTCATCCGCCCCACCGTCATCGAGACGAAGAACCCCGATTTCAAGCTCCTGCGCGAGGAGCTGTTCGGTCCGATTCTCACGATTTACCCGTACGCCGACTCGAAGTTCCAGGAGACGCTCGAACTGTGCGACCGAACGAGCCCGTACGGGCTGACCGGCGCCATCTTCGCGCGCGACCGGCAGGCGATTCGCCAGGCCTCCGAGACGCTGGTCAACGCGGCGGGCAACTTCTACATCAACGACAAACCCACCGGAGCCGTCGTGGGACTGCAGCCATTTGGCGGCGCGCGGGCGTCCGGCACGAATGACAAGGCGGGTTCGTTCCTGAACCTGATCCGCTGGGTCAGCCCGCGCATGATCAAGGAGACGTACGTGCCGCCGACCGACCATCGCTACCCGTACATGGACGCGGAGTAAGCCGATTCACCAAATCTCTCGCCGGGGCCTTTCTCCGTGACCGTCCGGTACGAGGCCGATGGCCCGGTGGTCACCGTCACCATCGAACGTCTCGAGGTGCGAAATGCCGTCGACATGCAGACCGCAGCCGCGCTGGCCGACTGCTTCCGGCGTTTCGACTCGGACGCCACGCTTTCGGTCGCGGTCCTCACCGGCTCTGGCGGGCATTTCTGCGCCGGGTTCGACCTGAAAGCGCTTGCCGCGGACTCCCCGGATCGGTTGTCCGAAACGGGTGAAGGCCCGATGGGGCCGACGCGGATGACGCTGAGCAAGCCGGTGATCGCGGCGATCGAAGGCTACGCCGTCGCGGGCGGACTGGAGCTCGCGCTGTGGTGCGACCTACGCGTCGCTGCTCATGACGCAACGCTTGGCGTGTTCAACCGCCGGTTTGGCGTGCCGCTGATCGACCTCGGCACGATCCGGCTGCCCCGCATGATCGGCCAGGGCCGGGCGCTGGACCTCATCCTTACTGGACGCCCGGTACCCGCCGAGGAGGCGCTGCGCATCGGACTGGTGGAAAGGCTCGTCGAGCCAGGCCACGCGCTGGAGAAGGCCCAGCAGCTGGCACACCAGATCGCAGCGTTTCCTTCCGGCGCGATGCGAGCCGACCGTCGCAGCGTGCTGAACCAGTGGTCGCTGAGCCTCGACGAGGCCGCGGAGGCGGAGTCTCGAGGCGGAATCGAGGTCCTGCGCTCAGGCGAAGCCCAGGACGGCGCCAGCCGCTTCGCGAAAGGCGCCGGCCGCCATGGGAGTTGAGACGAGGAGATGGCCTAGACGATGATCCAGGCGATGGGCCTGGTCAGGCGGTATGGCGGGCTGCGGGCTGACCATCACCGGCCAGATTCTCTCCATCCAGCTCGAGGTGTTTCGACGCCGCGACTGACAGAAGAATCAGCGCTCCCACCTCACCCACAATCATCGGCAGCGGCCCCCAGATGGGCAGGCCCTCCGCCGCGATGACGACAGCGAACATGAACCCCCATGTCCACGGCCGAGGCGAGGTGCGCAAATAGAGCCACCCGGCCAGGCCGAGCATCGCAAGGTCGTCCAGGTGGAGGTAGGGGCTGGCGAGCAATCCGCCGACCAACGCCGGGATCAGGATCCACTCATGTCCTCGGCGGCGCAGCCGGTACGCGAGAAAGAGCGCCCACAGGGCGATCCCTGCCTGGATCACCCGTGTGACGGCGAGGCTGCCAATGAGCGGCGCGAGCGTCAGCTCCCGGTTCACCGGTACGCCGGCAGCGAAGTTCAACCTGGCCTCGTACGCCGCGACGCCGCTCGGACCGAGAGCGAGCGCTGATGCGACCGCGAGTAGTCCGAGCGCCAACGCGCCGCCCCAGAAGGCTCGCCTCCTTCCACTCAACAGCAGGGCTGCCGGAACGAGGAAGGCAAGCTGAGGCTTGAGCGCAAGCGCGCCGAGCGCGATGCCCGCCCAGAAAGGGCGCTCAGCCTGAAGCAGCGCGCAACAGGCGGCAACCCCCAGAGCCACGAAAAGCCCTGGCTGACCGAGCTGCAGTCCGTAGATGACTGGAAGCCAGCCGATCGCGGCTGCGATGTGGACTAGCCGCCATGGCCCATGGCCGGGCGCAGCGAGGCGCCATGTCAAGGCGAGGGCGATGAGCAGCAGCGCACACCAGATCCAGTAGGCGATGGGGTACGGAAGCGGAGTCAGCGGCAGGGCAGCCCACGCAACCGGCGGCGGGCTGATGTAGCGGGCAAGCTCCGCGATCCTGATGCTCGAACCGATCGAGTCGAGCTCCGCCTGCTGGAGGTTCAGGTCGTAGATGGAGGGCCAGCCATGGGCGAGGCCGAGTCGGGCCGCCGCATAGTAGAAGGTGAAGTCGTTGTGGAACCGGTCCCCGGCGTAGGCCAGCGCCCACTGGTAGAGGTCGAAGACCGCGAACAGTCCAGCAGTCACGGCACCGGCGGCGAAACCTAGGTTGCGCCATCGCTGAATCAGGGGCCCCCTCGAAGTCAAGAGCGAAACCTCAGACTTCGTGAGGCTTAGAGGCGGCCATGCACCGCGGATGGTATAGGCCGCTACCTTGTAGCGGTGGCATCACCCCGTTTCGAACCGCGGATTCTCGAACTGATTGATGGGACCAAGGTTGACGTCAGGCCGATCGCTCCGGAGGATGAGCCGCTGCTGCACGAGGCGGTTGCCGCCATGTCGGAGCGCAGCGTCTATTTCAGGTTCTTTTCACCGCTGAAGCGGCTGCCGGATGCGCTGGCGCACCGGCTTGCGGTGGTCGACCACAAGGATCGCTTCGCGCTCGTCGCGACGACGGACAAGCCGACAGGCAGCGAGCGCATCCTCGGCGTGGCGCGATATGACCGCGTGCCCAACACCGACGTGGCCGAGGTCGCTGTGGCCGTGGTCGACGAGTCCCAGCGGCGAGGACTCGGAGGAGCGCTGCTGGCGATCCTCGCGCGAGCCGCTCGAGAACACGGCATCAAGAACTTCACGCTCATCGTGCTGCCCGAGAACCGGCAAATGCTCGGGCTGCTCAGAAAGATGGGCTGGATTCACCATGCCAAACTGAGCGGCGGCGTCTACGACATCAGCTTTGATTTGCCGGAGCTGACATGAGCCGATCCGAGATCTCAGTCGGCCAGCTGGGCGACATCGGTACAGACGAGTTCCGGGCGGCCGCTCACCGTGCGGTGGAGTGGATTGGCCAGTACCTCGACACGATTCGCGACCGACCCGTCCTGTCGCAAGTTGCGCCAGGCGACGTCCGCCGGAGCCTGCCCACCGTGCCTCCGGAGCAGGGCGAGGCGCTGGAGGCGATCATCGACGACTTCGAGCGCCTCGTGTTGCCCGGCATCACGCACTGGAACCATCCCCGCTTCTTCGGGTATTTCGGGATCACCGGATCCACGCCAGGCATCCTCGCCGAGCTGCTCATCGCGGCCCTGAACGTCAACGGGATGCTGTGGCGCACCTCGCCCGCCGCAACCGAGGTCGAAGAGGTCGCATGTGACTGGCTGCGGCAGGCCATTGGATTGCCGGTCGGGTTCTCCGGCGTCATCAATGACACGGCATCGTCGAGCACGCTCTACGCGCTCGCGGCCGCCCGTGAGGCGCTGCCCATTGGCGTTCGGCAGCACGGCATGCCAGCCGCACACCTGCGCATGTACGTCTCCGAGGAGGCACATTCATCCGTCGAAAAAGCCGGGATTGTGCTGGGCGTCGGCCAGGACAACGTCGTCAAGATCAGCACCGATTCGGCCTTTCGGATGGACCCGGATGAGCTCGAGAAGGCGATCGCGCGCGACCGTCGCGCCGGCCACCTCCCGTTCGCGGTCGTGGCCACCGTCGGGACGACCTCGGTGACTGCGGTCGATCCTGTTCCGGCCTTGGCGCGAGTGTGCCAGGCAGAGAAGCTGTGGCTGCACGTCGATGCGGCTTACGGCGGCGCAGCCGCGGTGCTCGACAGCCACCGGTGGGTGCTTGCCGGCTGCGACCAGGCTGACTCGCTCGTGGTCAACCCACACAAATGGCTGTTCACGCCCATCGATTGCAGCGTTCTCTACTGCAGGCACGAGGATGTCCTCAAGAGCGCTTTCAGCCTCACGCCGGCATACCTCAAGACTCCCGAGGCGGACAGCGTTCGCAACCTGATGGACTATGGCGCTTCGCTGGGGCGCAGGTTCCGAGGCCTGAAGCTCTGGTTCGTCCTTCGTGCCTTTGGGATCGAGGGAGCACGACGCCGGATCGCAGCTCACATCGAGATGGCGCAAGAGCTGCGGCGGTGGATCGAGGCGGATGCCGACTTCGAGCTGTTGGCCCCGTCGCCGTTCTCCACGGTGGTGTTCCGGCATCGATCCGACGCCGCTGACAACGAGCGCATCCACGACGAGGTCAACCGATCTGGTGAGGCACTGATCTCGCACACTGATGTGCGCGGCGCCTACGCGCTGCGAATCGCGATCGGCAACCTCCGCACCACGCTTGATGACGTCCGGGCGACCTGGGAGCTCATCAGGTCCATCTCGCAATCGAGCCTGAGCGCGTAGGGCGTCAGGCCCAGCGGAACTCCGTGCACAGGTAGTCGAACTCCTGGCCTTCGGACATGCCGTGTGGAGAATTCGTCGGGTCCGCTGGGTCGGCCGCGAAGATCACGACCGTCACTCCGCCGCGCGTGGCAACGATGACTGCGAATCGCACCTTCACGGAGGTGGAGTTGGTCCCGATCCGGTTGGCCGAGTACACGGCGCCGATCCCATCCTGGTCCCCGATGCGTGCCCCCTTGAGGTCCGAGACCTGGGCCACGTCCTGCCATTGCGCGCTCGGGAGCGCCGACACGGTCGACTGGAGCACCTGGCCCAGCGTCCGGCCGCTATTCATCCCGGCGACCTGCAGCGAGCCAATCTTGGTCCCGAGCGAGATTCCGGTCGCGTCCTGGCTGCGCACGGTCCAGTCGGAGCTGTAGTCGACCTGGAATTTGTAGGACGCGCTGGTGTAGGTGTTCGATTCGGAGAGTGGCGTCACGATCCTTGGCGCGCAGTTGGCTGTGCACTTCGAACGGGACCCGCCGATGAATTGCGACGCAGCGAAGATGCTCACCACCACTGTCACGATGGCGAGGATGGCGAGCAGTCCACCCGCAATCGCGACCTGTGATGTCCTGTACTGGCGAGCGGTCGCATAAGTAGGGCGCGCGGCCATCGGGTAGCTGTACACGGGCGGCGCAACAACGGCCTGGGCAACCTGGGGCGCGCCACACCGGCCGCAAAAGGTCGCGCCAAACGGCAGCTGGGCTCCACACCGCCCACAGAAACGCACCTGCGCCGCCACCTACCCCGCAGCGCCGGCACGCGGCCGGCTGTGCTTGGAATCTGCGGCGCGGGCCGCGCCGCAGGCGGGGCAGAACGCCATGGTCGGGACGACACGTTGACACTCGGGACAGCGCGCGTCAGAACCGATTTCGTGCGCGGCGCCTTCGACCATCAGAGCCTGGTGGATGACAAGCCTCACGTACAGCAGGAGCGCCAGGGTCGCAAGCAACAGGATCGCGACCTCCGCCACGAGGTCTGCTGCGACGAAGCCGAGCAATGCAAGCGCGACCTGGACGCCGGTCGCGGCGATGAGGGTGGCCAGGATGCTCGAGGCCCAGGGCGTACCGACTCGGCGGCGGTCGTATCGCTGCAGCCACACCGCCGCGGTGACGAGCGCCGTAGTGCTCGCGTTGATCAGAGACAGCAGAATGCCCGCGCGCAACAGCCGCAGGGACCAGTCGAGCGGTGCACCGCTCGCGACCAACGGACCGGCGAGGAGAGGCCAGAACGCCGTGAGCGAGCTGGTCAAGGTGAATCCCAGGGCGGAGGCCGCGCCAAATGTGAGACCGTCGAGCGGCTCGCGGAACCGGCTCCTGAACAGATAGAGGAAGAGTGGTCCGGCCAGCATCAAGGCCTGGGCGACGATCGGGACTGCAACGCCGGCCAGCACGAATGCGTTCTCTCGGTCGCCGGTGAGGTTCAGGCGCGACACTGTGCCTCCGGAGAACGATGTGAACGCGTAGCCCATCGCCGCGCCCGCGATCATGGTGGCCCCGATCAAGAGCCACGGCTCGTCCTCGTATACCTCGACCTCGTAGAGGTAGAGGAGGTAGAGCACCGGCAGGAGGAAGGTGGCCGCAATCGTCGCGGGGGCGAAGAGGTGCAGGGCGGCCAGCACGAGGACAGCCGCGCCTCCGGATACCAGCGCCCACCGAAAGGCACCCCCTCGGCGGTGTGGCAAGTGCGGGAAAAGCGTGCTGATGATCGAAAGATGGGCAACAGGCTCGGAGGGCACGGCGGCGAATGCGTGGGCGCGCGTCTTGCTGGCGGTGATCAGGTGTGCGCCGCAGTGTCCACAGAAGTCGCCCGCCGGCACCACCATCTCGCAATGTGGGCAGGTCACGAGCGGCGGTCCTTCGAGCGGCCGCGCCCCAGTCTCGCCTGGTCGACGTCCGGGACCTTCGCCGCGGTCGGGTCCCCTCTCGCTCATGCGCCTCCGCCCTTGATGTAAAGGATCCAAGCGGCATCGAGCGCGGCGCCGTCCATGCTGCCCCAGCCGGTCGCGAAGTCCCATCCGGCGCCCGCGTCATAGGAGAGGTTGTTGCCGGTGGTGACGTCGTGGAACGGCTTGGCCGGCAGGGTGGAGGAGTTCTGACCCATCCAGTAAAGGGCCGGGTTGGCGAAGCCCACCTGGCGCAGTCCCGCCTGTATCAGGTCCTGGTTGATCAGCGCGACGGTCGCCGCCCACAACGGGGTTGCCGCCGACGTCCCGCCAGCCTGTCCATCGTGTCCACCGAACACGATGTGGAAGCCGGTCGCAGGGTCGGCGTTGGCGGACACGTCCGGCACCTGTCGGAGACCGTGCCCCGCCGCCTGCAGGACTTTCTTCTGGTAGTCCGGCAGCGGGTAGAACTGGCTTGGACCGCCGCCGGTGCCACTTTCGTCGAGCGGGCTTCCCCACGCCGTTTCCTTGAAATAGGTGCCTTGCTGTGATTCGAACACGGTCGTTCCGCCGACGGCGGTCACGGTTGGCAGCGTCGCGGGGAAGCTTCCCGCCGGACCCTGGTCCTCACCGCACGTGTAGGCGCCGCTGTCGCCGCTGGCGACGAAGTGCGACATGCCTACTGCCACTGCCCTCTCCTGGATGCTCGCGTAAGTGTTGCGGTGGCCACCGGACGTGTCGGGTTCGCACTCGCCCAGGCTCTCGGAGATGATCGAACCCTGGTGGTCGGTGACCATCTGATCGAACGCCCGGTCGCTGTGTCCGAAGTCGGCCGCGGAGAGGTAGATGACCAACTTTGCCTGCGGAGCGACCTCGTGGATGATCTCGAGGTCGAGCACGGCCTCGCCCTGCGACTTCTCGGGAGTGCCCCAGCTGGGATCGCGCGTGATCGTCAGAAACGAGTCAAATGGCGGCAGACCGAACTCGGTCGCGAACTTGTTCAGGTCCGTGAGGTTCGGCAGGTCGTCGATCTCCGGCAGCACGATCGTCTGGCCTGTCCCGTCGAGACCGGCGTCACGCAAAGGCTTCAGGTTGTAGAAGGCGAGCACATCGGTCGGCGTCAGGCCGCCGCGACGCACGGCGAGGGTGCGCGCCCGCCGGTAGTTGTCGAGACCGCTGACGCTGGTCGCCGCGCCCGCCAGCTGCGCCGGGATAGATGGCGGGTCGAGCGCGGCGTAGAAGGTCGTGCCGTCGGCCAGGCGAAAGCTCTGGATGTCCACGTGCAGGAGCGCCGCTGCGAGCGGTGCGGGGCCATCGGCTGCGATCAAGCTGGAACCGGTTCGCCATGAGGCGCTGAAGCCCAAACGGTCAAGCCACGCCACCGCGGCCTGGACGGCGACAGGGTCTGGGCCGAATTCGACGGAGTATGCCTCGGGCGTCACGGTCCGACCTGAGGCGATCAGCGCGGCCAGGCGTGAGGGATCGCGGACTTTCAGCGCGAAGCTGAGCGAGACGGTGGTCGTGTCTTTGGCGGGGCCGAGATGGACGGCGTGGCCGATCGCGGCCGCGAGGGTCGGCTGAGGAGTCGGCGCCGTCCGGGGAGCGCCTGCCCCTGCCGGGGAGGAGCTTGGATGGGAAGTTCCGCAAGCCACGAGCGTCAGCACGACACCCACAACCAGGCCGAGTTTCAAGGGAACGTAGCTTCCCAGACCTCGGCTTCGAACGCCAACTCAAAACCGAGCTTCTGGTAGGCGTCGAACGCTCGCGTCTGGTTCCGGCCGTCGACATAGAGGGAGGCATATCGCGCCCCCTCGTTTCTAAGCCGGCGCAGACCCTCGGCCACGAGCCAGTTGGCCAGGCCCCGGCGCCGGTGGTCGGGCAGGGTTCCGACCGAGCTCACGAGCCCGACCGGCTGGGGTCGCGAGTCCTCCACGTAGGTTTCCAGGTGGCAGAGCGTCACGGCGGCGGGCTCGCCGGCGGTGGCCGTGATCGCCATGAGAACGAGCTGTGGCGGTTTTCCCATCATCAGCTCTTCCTCGGAGCGGGGCGAAAAGCGCCAATGGTCGGCGAATGAGCGGTTGTGCATCTCCGTCAACGAACCCGGCGGAACGCGCGAACCGTCGAGCAGCTCATAACCGTGAACCGGCACCGGCTGAGGAAGTTCGCCGGCCAGGCTGCGGTCCATCCGCCACCACGGCCGCGCCAACTCGAGCCCGAGGCCTCGCAGGACGTCGCCGTGCCCTGGGCCGACCCACACCTGGGCCGCTGCAGCGCCGGCCGCTCGAGAGAGCTGAAGGCCCCAGCGGACGAGATCTCGCATCACCCGCGGCGTGTCTTCGCCGGCAGCAGCAGGATCAACTCGGGCGACCGTCCCCTCGGGCGTTGGGCGGCTCGTCACCAGGACCGCGCCGGCAAGCCCCGCCGCGCCATCCTCCACCAGGCGGGAGCGCGACTCCCAGTCGAAATGCCCCAGCAGCCCCTGAAGCTCGACTTCGGGCGGCATGCTGTCGCGGCGACCTGCTCGCACCTCCGTGCGCCACAGGTCGACCACAGCAGGAAGGTCCTCCGCACGGCCAGGTCTCACCTCAAGAGAGTCCCCGCGAAGATGCCCGGGAACAGATCGTGGGGATCAGTTGGTCGAGAATTCTCATGCCGTCGCGCGCGCCACGACCTCGTGCACCTCTGGAATCGCGCGCCGGATCTGCTCCTCCAGCTCTGTTTCGATGCGGTGTGCGTCCTCGAGGCTGATGTCGCCGGCGACCTCGGCCACGACGTGTGCGTGGATTCGCTGGTGGCGGTCGCTCAACTCGACATCCACGCACCGCCGAACCTCGGGGTGCGACTCGACGACCTCTCGCATTCGGGCGGCCAGATGGGTGCGCCTGGCCGTCACATCCTCACCGCTCACGACGTGGGGCTCGAGCGGCTCCAGGTGGATATCGATGCGCGTAGCGTCGGGCAGCTCAGCGCGCAGAGTTTCTTCCAGGGCCGAGCTTGCCTGCGACGCCGTGGCAAGGGTCAGATCCCCGGGCAGCTTCGCGTGCATCGTCAGGTGAAGCGATCCGTCAGCCTCACGCTCGACGGTCACGTTGTGCAGATCGCGAACGCCGCCATTGCGCGCGGCGGCGGCGTGGATGCGCTCGACGAGGTCTCCCTGCATCGCCTGGCCCTCGACGAGCACCGAAAGATCAAGGGTGGGCAGAGCGAAGCGAGCTTGGCGTTTGACGTCGTCGGCCAGCGCTCCCGCCGCCTCTACGGAAAGCATCCGCCGTGTCGCGATGCTGGCGTCTCCGATCAAGTTCGGCCCAGACCGGCGCACGCGGACGGAGCGAACTTCGCGCACCCCGTTAACGCCCTGGATGGCCGCTCGCAGCTGCTTTTCGGCGCCGGTGGCGGAACGGTCGATCAGGATGTCGCCCGACCGCCAGGCGAGCATCCCGGCCGCTCGGAGGATGATGCCCGCGACGAGCAGCGCCGCGACCGAGTCTGCCGCGCTTACGCCCATGCGGACGCCAACGAGGCCGGCGAGCACCGCGACGGTGGCGAACACGTCGGCAAGGCGATCGGTGGCGTCGGCAAGCATCGCTTCGCTCGAAGCAAGGCGGCCGACGCGCCTCAGGACGAAGGCTCGGCCGGCTTCGATCAGCAACGTGGCGAGGAGAAGCGCGAAGGCGTAACCGGCCGGGTTCACCTGGTGGCCGCCCGCAGTCAGGCGGCGGATCGCCTCGAACGTGATCCCGGCCGCTGTGATCAGCAGCAGGATGCCCTCGGCAAAGGCGGCGAGGTTCTCCGCCCGCCCATGGCCGTAGGGATGCTCCTTGTCGGCGGGTTTGCGCGCTGTGCGGACCGCGAAGAACGTGAAGGTGCTCGCGGCCAGATCAAAGGTCGAGTGCACCGCCTCGCTGAGGATGCCCAGGCTGCCTGTCAGGAGGCCGACCACCAGCTTGCCCAGCACCAGGGCCACGCCGATGAACACCGAGCCTAGCGCGACGCGCTCCGGCCGCCTCGCCAACGACTTCATCGGACTCACTCTAGTGGTGGTTTGGGCCGCGCCGGGCTGGTGGCTATTTGATAAGGGCCGCCGACCTGAGGAGCTGACCCTCGGTGCCCAATGCGATCAAAAGGTCGCCCTCCTCCAGGCGCAGTTCCGGGCTGGGGCTGACGTGCAGGGTCCCGTCGCGGCGCCTAAGCGCCAGCAACTTCGCGGCCGACGGGTCGAGCAAGCCCGTCTCTTCGATGGTCTTGCCGGCCGCGGCCATGCCCGCCGACACGATCATCTCCTCGACCGCGATCTCCGACTCGCCGTGGTGCAGCGTGTCCAGGACATCAACCAGCGCCGGCCGGATGGCCAGCTCGGCCATCAGGTGTCCGGCCATGCGGTAAGGAGAGATCGTCCTCGTGGCGCCCGCCAGCTCGAGCCGCCGGATTGATTCCGGGCGACCGGCCCTCGCGATGATGTAGAGGTTGGGGTTGAGCGCGCGAGCGGCCAGGACGATGTAGACGGCCCGCTCGTCGGCGTCGACTGCGCAGATGAGTCCGCGGGCGCGGTCGATGCCGGCTTGCTTGAGGAGTTCTTCGCCGGAGGCGTCTCCTTCGATATGAAGGCGTCCCTCGGCACGCAGGCGCCCGACGGCCTCTTCCGTCTGGTCGATCACGGCATAGGGGACTTTATGCTCCTCGAACTCGGCGACGATCTGCGTCCCGATGCGGCCGTATCCGCAGATGATGAAGTGCTCGCGGAGCTGGCTCAGGCTACGTTCCAACTGCCGCTCTCTCCTGTAATTGCCAAATGCGTTGTCAGCCAGCGTTTCGGCGAAGACGCCGAAGCCATACAGCATGGTAGCCACGCCGACGACGATCAGCGTCGAGGTGAATATGCGGCCGGCGGCTGACTGGGGATGGATCTCCGTGTAGCCGACGGTGCTGATGGTGATGATCACCATGTAGAAGGAATCGAGCAGGTTCCATCCGTCGATCACCATGTAGCCGGCGACGCCGTACAGGATGATCACGCCGAGCAGGACGACCGCAAGGCGAAAACGCGACAGCGGGTTGCGCAGCCGAGCTCGTGTCAATTCTCCGCCCGGTCCCGCCTCTCCATCCTGTCTATTGCTTTCCTCGGCTAGTGTGGTCGGGGCGACCGGGCTCCGCCCGGTCGCGACTTTGTCTCCTCGACTCCCAGCATGTTGTGCTTCAGATTCTCAATCAAGTCCCATCGATATACCGGAAAAGAGCAGGCCCGCCCGGCGAAGCCGGCCGGCCGATGAGGGAAACCATCCGGGTTTCCCTCATACCTTTTAGCCGCCCCCGCCCGGACCTTCCAAGCCTGGTTTGGTCATCTTCCCGAGGTCGAGCATCTTGTTCAGCGTCGCCTCGCTCACACCCTTGCTGCGAGCAAGCTGGCGGATGCTGCGTCCGGTGCGGATGGATTCCTTGGCGATCTTGGCCGCTTCGTCATAGCCCAGGATGGGGTTGAGTGCTGTCGCCAGCATTGGACTTCGTTCGACCAGCTCGGGCCCGCGGTCGGTGGCCTGAAGGCCCTCGATGCAGCGTTCCGAGAAGTTGTTTACGGATTTCGCCAGCAGAGTGATGGATTCGAGCGTCGCCACTGAAGCCACGGGCATCATCGTGTTCAGTTCGAAGAAGCTGCCCGACTGTCCGCTGATCGCGACCGTAAGGTCGTTGCCGTATACGCGGGCGATGACCATCAGCAGCGATTCGACGATCACGGGGTTGACCTTCCCGGGCATGATGCTCGAGCCCGGCTGAGTCTCCGGGAGTCGCAGCTCACCCAGGCCGGCGATCGGTCCTGTACCCATGAGACGCACGTCCGAGCCGATCTTCCACAAACTGGTTGCTATGGTGCGCAGCCCACCGTGAGCCGCCACCAGCACGTCAAGCGTGGCCTGCGCGTGGAAGTGGTTCTGCGTCTCACGGACCGGCACGCCGGTTGCCTTGGCCAGTCTTGCGGCTGCGATCCGCGCGTACTTCGGATGCGTATTGATGCCGGTGCCGACGGCCGTGCCGCCGAGAGGAATCCTGGCCAGCTCATCCACGGCTGTCTTCGCGCGGCGGATCGACTCCTCGATCTGTCCCGCGTAGCCGTTGAACTCCTGGCCGAGCCGGATCGGGGTGGCGTCCTGGAGGTGAGTGCGGCCGGTCTTGACCACGGGCCAGAACTCCTTGCTCTTGGCCTCGAGCGCCTTGCGCAGCCGCTCCAAGGCCGGGATGAGCTCGTCGTGGATCGCCATCGCTGCCGCGAGCTGGATCGCGGTCGGGATGACGTCGTTGGAGGACTGGCCCAAGTTCACGTGGTCGTTGGGGTGGACCAGGCGCGACCCTCTCTCGCCGCCGAGGATCTCCGTCGCCCGCGTCGCGATGACCTCGTTCGCATTGGTGTTGGTCGAGGTGCCTGAGCCGGTCTGGTAGACGTCGATGGGGAACTGAGCATCGAACGTGCCGTCGCTCACCTGCTGCGCCGCGGCTGCAATCGCGCGCGCTCGCCGGCGCGAGAGCAGGCCAAGCTCGCCGTTGGTCCGTGCCGCCGCCTTCTTGACCATCCCGAGGGCGCGGATAAAGCGGCGCGGCAGCGGTTGGCCGGAGATTGGGAAGTTGAGCACCGCACGCTGGGTCGACGCCCCGTAGTAGGCATCGGCAGGGACCTCCATCTCGCCCATTGAGTCCTTTTCGATGCGCGTCCCCTTCTTCTTACCCACCGCCAGATTCTAGAGTTGGCGCATGCGTTTGGCCGCGGTCGATATCGGGAGCAACACGGTGCACTCGCTGGTGGCTGACGTGGTGAAGGGCCAGCTCGTGGAGGTTGCGCACTACGTCGAGATGCCGGAGCTGGGCGTGCAGGTCGCACGGACGGGGTCCATCGGAGCCCGTGCAAAACCGGCGATTCGCGCCCTCCGCGCAGTCGTCGCCCGGGCTCGCACCCACGGCTTCGATGTTTTGCTCGCCTGCGCCACGCAGGCGGTGCGCCAGGCTGATGATGGCGCCGATTTCGCCCGCTCGGCCGGCGACGCGATCGGCACGACGGTGCACGTGATCTCTGCGCTCAGGGAGGCGGAGCTCAGCTTTCTCGGCGTGGCCAGCCGTCACGCGGTCCGGCGTGAATGGGCAATGGTCGACCTCGGCGGTGGATCCACAGAGGTGGTGATCGCGCGGGGACGCGAGATGCAGCGCTCGGTCTCGCTTCCAATCGGCTCCGGCGTGCTAGCGAGCACCTATTTCTCGGACCCGCCGAAACCAGAGGAACGGGCGCGTATGCGCAAGGCTGCGCTCCGCGAGCTGACACACGCGCCCGACGGAGAGGTCGAGCGATTGGTCGCGACCGGTGGGACGGCGTCGAACCTGCCGTTTGTGCTCACCCATCGAAACCCGCCGCCGGTCTTGACGACGGCCGACCTGCTGACCTGCGAGGCGCGTCTCGACCGCGCCCGGGCGGTCCAGGTCGCCAAGACGGTCGGGCTGCCCGCCAACCGCGTGAAGGCGATGCGTGCCGGCATCGAAGCCTTGCTCCTCTGCCTCGACTGGTACGGCCTGGCCGTGCTGCAGATCAGCCACGAAGGCGTGCGCCAAGGGATGCTCCTCGCGTACCTGGAACGCGGCAATGATTGGTGGCGGTAGGCGCAAGCCCGTCCCTGACTCAGCGTTGGTCCCTGTGGGTAGGATGAGTTCATGGGCCATGTGAGATCTCGCGGATCCGTGCTGAAGGCCGCGCTTGCCCTGACCTGCGCGGTGCTTGCCGTCGAGCTCGTCGGCGGCCTCGTCTCCCACTCCCTCGCCCTGCTTTCTGACGCCGGCCACGTGCTGACCGACGTCTTCGCCCTGGGCCTCGCCTGGTTCGCGGTCGCCCAGTCGAGCCGTCCCGCCGATGAGCGGCGCAGCTACGGCTACCACCGCGTCAGCATCCTGGCCGCCTTAGTCAACTCGGTGACGCTGATCGTCATCGTCCTCGTGATCGCCTATGAGGCGGTTCGCAGGTTGGCGCACCCCGAGCCGGTCCAGGGTGGAGTCGTCATCATCGCCGCGCTGGCCGGCATAGCCATCAACTTGTTTGTCGCGTTCGGCCTGCGCGGAGATTCTGGGAGTCTGAACTTGCGGGCGGCGCTGATGCACGTCACCGGCGACATCGGTGCGTCGGTCGGCGTCGTGGTGTCGGGGATCGTGATCCTCCTGACAGGCTGGCTCTACATCGACCCGCTGCTGTCGCTTGGCATCGCAGTCCTCATCGCCCTCGGCGCCTGGGGGATCGTGCGCGAGACCGTAAACCTGCTCATGGAGGGCACCCCCGGCGAGATCGACCTTGCCGCCGTGACCAAAGAGATCACCAGCAGCGAGCTGGTCACGAGCATGCACGACCTGCATGTCTGGGCCCTGTCATCGGACGAGACGGCGCTCAGCTGCCACGTTGTGGTGGGCGAGTGCCCGCTCGGCGTCGCCGAGCATGTGGTGCGCGACCTGGAGAGCCGGTTGTGCGGCAAGTTCGCGATCGGCCACACGACGATCCAGGTCGAGAGCTGCAATCCGTGCGGCGAGATCCACCACGGTGCCGGCGCCCACAATCACCCGCACGAGCACGCAGTGCTTGTCAGCTCTGGGGGAGAAGCACCTCCTCGCGCTGCAGGATCCTCCGCGCGACGGCGATAGCCGACGCGTACGTCGAGTCCATCCCTCGGTAGCTGAGCCCGCGAGCGCCCAACGTGCGCGCCTGCGTGTAAGGAGTGTCCGACGCGTAGTGGACGATGCCCAGGTCGAAATTGACCTGCGCCATGTTGACGCTCTCGCCGAGCGGGTGGCGGTCGGGCTGGACGATCTCGTAACAGGCATCTAGATAAGGCCCCGCCTCCATCTCCACAACCGTGTATCGCCCGTGGTAGTAGAAGTCGAGATAGTCCCGGTTCTGCAGGAAGGTTCCGCGCACGGTGACTGCCCTCTGGTTATCGAGCGCCGAACCATACACGAGGTTCGGCTGCACGTCGGCTGCGGTGAAGCAGTTGTCGAGCCAGTAGGTGTTGTTGGAGTGTTCGTTGTGGACCACGTTCGGGATCATCACGTCACCCACGTCCGCATTGAGCGTTGCCGCCTTGCCGAGGATGTACACGCCTTTGACCCATGCCGCCTGCACGGCGACCTGCCGCAGGATGTGGTACGCGGCCTGGCCGAGCGGATAGTCGACATTGACGATGCAAGCATCCGAGGCACGGAGCTTTCGCTCATCCACCGAGCCGACTCGGGGATCGATCGCGCTCGGGTCCAACTTCGAGAGCATGAACACCTGGGCCGCGGAGTCGACGCCGGTCCCCTTCGCTGCAATGTGCCTGACGCCGTTCGCCGCTTCCATCTCGGCTCGTCGCCCGCGCATGCGCTCTCGCTCGGGATGCTGGTCGAAGACCTGGCGCGCGCCGTAGTACAACCAGTTGTGGCGCGACGCTCGGATATGGCCCGCTTCGAGCTTGCGGCGCTCCTCATCCAACTCTGGGTGGTGCCTGCCGATCCAGTCCACGATGTCACTCTCGAACTCGCGGGCGACTCCGGTCAGGACGTTGACGAGGCTGTGCGAGTTGGACGAGACGAAGTAGATTGGCGCGTCGCTCGCGCCCATCTCGCCCATGGCCGCCGCGATCGGAAGCCACCAACGACTCGCGTTTCGCGCGTATCCGAGATGGCTGCCGCCGATGAGCCGCAGTACGATCCTGCATTCCCCTCGCTTGATGGCCGCCAGGTGGGAGTCGAAAGAGTCACCCCATGCATCGTGCAGGCGCTGCCAGTCGTCCTCCGTGGCACCGGCTGCCTGGCGCGCCTGGTCGTCCGAGAGCTCGACTTCCTCGAGAGCACGGTGCAGCTTGTTCCACTCGATCTGGTACGCGACGAGCGTGGGGACGAGGTCGTCGATGTCCGAAGCAGAGGCGATGAGCACCGCCAGCGTGTTCTTGCCGTCGTGGTACCAGCGGCGCCGGCGAGCCGGCGCCTTGACCGCCTGCCACGAGAGGATGTCAGCGTGAAAGACGGCCCGAAAGCCCTGTGGGCTCTGGCCCATGACCACGTTGCGGCAGCGGCTGATCGCCGCCGGCAGCCGCCGAACCGCGTACAGGAGAGCACCCATGTCGGTCTGGGGCTCGGCAGCCAATGGATGCAGAACCGAGCCCATGCCGAGGTGCGCCTGAACGAGCGATTCGATCTTGATGTCGCCCGAGCTCTGCAGCATGGTGGTGTAGGTCCGGACGTAAAGCTCGACGGCATGCTTGCCGGACCAGCCCGACCCGGGCGGCGACTCCATTCAGCGAATATAGATGGTGCCCCTCAGCCGAAGCTCCTCTCATCAGCCACGGCTTCGGGACACTGGGGCGCGCCACTTACAAATCCTTGACGCTCTGCGTGAGGAATCTGAGTGCGTGGCGTTGTGTAGTTAAAGACGTGATGACACGCTTTGCCAAACTCCGCTACCTCCGGGTCGCCGGTCTTGCCGCGGGTGCCGTGGCCGTCGCCGGCACCGCGGTCCTGGTCACGGCCTCAGCCGCCGGACTGAACGTCGGATTCAGGCCCGCTTCGCAGCAGGCTGGGCAGGCGGAAACCGCCTCGATCAGCCAGCAGGCGACCGCCTCGGCAGT
Source organism: Candidatus Dormiibacterota bacterium (assembly GCA_036513135.1). Lineage (GTDB taxonomy): Bacteria > Chloroflexota > Dormibacteria > Dormibacterales > Dormibacteraceae > Palsa-870. Next base: position 38,797 of record DATBZP010000042.1, read on the forward strand.
CTGCACCGACTTCCTCACGCACCTGGGGAGCGACTTGGGCAAGACCCAAAGCCAGGTGAATTCCGCGATCCAGAAAGCGATCGGCGAGACGCTGGCGGACGAGGTCAAGAACAAGACTCTCACCCAAGCCCAGGCGGACGCCATCAAGCAGAGGATGGCGAACCAACCTCCCTGCTCGCTCGCCGGCAGCCTCGGCCCGAAGGCCGCGCCGGGCACCGCGGTCAGGCCCGCCGC
>DATBZP010000043.1:0-2418 GCA_036513135.1 Candidatus Dormiibacterota bacterium
GCAGGCTCCGTCGGTGACCACCGCCATCGCCGCCGGCTCAACCGCGGCCGCCACGCTGGTACAGAGCCTGGCCGCCGAGGGACGGAGCCAGCCGGCACCAACCTCCAGCTCTGAGAGAGACGATGCCTGACCCAGCGCCGGAGGGTGACGGGGACGGCTCCACTCCAAGCCATCGCCGTAAGGGCATCTAACTAACGGTTGTCATTGTCTGCGACGAACTGGGTCCTACAGCGGGCTGCCGCTGAGCGGCAGGGATGAGGCGTCCGGTGTCGGCCGCTGGCGATGCGGAGTGGATCAGGCGTGGCCGCGACCGCGCGCACCTCGACGTTCTCGGGCGTCACTGCGCCAGGAACGGCTGATCTGACCTGCTCGCTCATGTGGTTGGCGGCGTCCTCTGACTCGTACATGATCATTGGGGTGCAGGTCCATTGGAGGGACTTATGCGGGTGCCGGGATGACGCCAAGGGCGTAGCCGGCCGCGTGAACGCGGCGGTGTTCTTGGGCGAGGTGGAAGGTCCAGTACTGGTCGAAGTCGCCATTGGTGATCAGCGCGCGGAGTGTCAGGATCGCCTCGGCGCCGGCGAGGCCCCAGCGGGCGCCGGTGATGTCCATGCGGTCTTTGACGAGGTGGCGGCAGGCGCCTTCGATCACGCCGGTCGCGATCGGTGAGCCGGTGGTGAGCGCGGTGGGGTAGTCGAGGTAGGGGCGCTTGGCGAGGAGGTAGTCGGCGCAGCGGTCGGCGTTCTTGCGCTGGTTGGCGTCCAAGCCCAGCGTGGTCGCTTTGCGGCGGATCGCGGCGGCGACGATCCCTGCCCTGCCGTCGAGCACCTGTCGTGCTTTGTCGCTCACCCATCGCTCGGCGGCGGGGTCACCCTCCGCAAAGAAGCACCAGCAGCCTGACCATAGGTACTCGAGGACGTGGATGAAGTCAACCACGATCGGGATCGTGATCTTGCGTTTGCGGGCTTCGGCCTTGATCCTGTCGATCTGGTGATTGTTGCCGTCCACCAGCGCGACCCAGGTGAGTTTATGCTCAGGATCGCGCCGGTCGGCCTCGTTGAACATCTCGGCGATGACCGCTCTGGCGTCGTCGGTGACGCTGGCCTTCAGCCACTTGTTCTTCGCCTTCGGTCGCGTGCTGGCGGCCGCAGGAGGGTTGTCGGGGTCGGGCAGGATCTCGGCCGCGGTGCGCGGCTCGGGGGTGAGCTCGTACACGGTGACGATCTCCGCCATCCGCTTGCGATTCGTCTTCTCGCCCTCCGACAGGCGCGTCTTGAGCTTGCTGGAGGCGTTCTGCGCCTGCGTGCGGGTCTGCTCACGCAGCGCCTCGGGGCGCATCACCACCCCCTTCGCATCGCACGAGAGCACCAGCAGATCCTTCCCGTCCGGCACGGTGCGCTCGCGCTGCGCGTAGAACGCCCCGACGTCCTGGGCGGCAGCGAGCGTCAGCTCTCTGAGCTGACGCGTGCCGATCTGCTGTCCGGTCTGGCGCACGATCGCGGCCTGCCCGTCTTCAAAGCTTGACCGCGGCGCTTCCAGCGCCGCCAGCCTGCGGATCCCGTGCGAGTGCCTGACCGGCGGGAGGTTCAGCTGCGCGTCCGCGGGATACAGGTTCTCGCTGCCAGCCGCCCGGTAGGCCAGCCGTGTGACCTGCACCTCGCCGAGCACGGTGTGCAGGTCGCGCTCGTGGCCACGCTCGACACTGCGCCGCGGCGTGCCGTCACTGCCGATCACCCCGTCTGCACGCTGCTCGACCCGCGCGCGGAGATCGAGCTGGTCCTGCAACAACTGGCGGGCCAACTCGCGAGCGTCCTCGGCCAGCCGCGCCTCGAGCTGTGAATGCTCAAGCCCCAACGCCTCCTCGCCCGCCGCCCACTCGATCAGCTCCCCAAACAGCGCCTGCGAGCGCTCAAACCCCGCGACCGGGCACGCATCGGACCCTGGCGCGCGGGACTCCTCGCCGCCCACCGGCCGCCGATCACCATCCACGCATCCCAACGATGGTTCGCTCACAGAGCCGTTAGCTTGCCGGGCGCCATCGAACAAGTCGAGCAGATCTGGAGCCACGCGATCACCTCCGTATCGCGGTCGGAACGAGACATAACATCCCGTCTTTCGGCGCCGCCTCCCCGCACTCCTTTGCGAAACTCCTCGGAGTAACCCGGGAAAAAGCACTCGCCCACGCACAACACGCCGAAGATCCGGGGCTATCTACCCACTACAAACGACCTGCACCCGATTGATTTCTGATGCCCGTCGAGATCCTGACCGCCAGCCAACGCGCCGAGTGGGAGCGCTTCCCAGAGGAGATCGACGAGGCGTCGCTGAGCGCGTTCTTCTCCTTCGCCGACGACGAGCTTGAGCGGTCTTTGATTTGCGGATCGTGAGCTTCAGTCCGTGCGCGGTGTCGAACTCGAG
>DATBZP010000044.1:0-9989 GCA_036513135.1 Candidatus Dormiibacterota bacterium
CGCATCTACAACCTGGGCTTCGTCGTCTTCACGATTGGCTCGCTACTCTGCGCGTTGACCCCGTCGGTCGGAACGACCGGCGCCGTCGAACTCATCGCGTTTCGGATGCTGCAAGGGGTGGGGGGCGCCTGCTTGTTCGCCAACAGCATCGCGCTCTTGACCGACGCCTTTCCGGCGAACCAGCGCGGTTTCTCGCTGGGCATCAACCAGATCGCCTTTATCGCCGGAAACGTTGTCGGTGTTGTGCTTGGCGGCATCCTGGCCGCGGTCAACTGGCGCCTGGATTTCCTGATCAGCGTGCCCGTCGGCCTCTTTGGGTCAGTGTGGGCATACCGGGCGCTCCACGAGATCGGCAAGCGGCAGACGCAACCGCTCGACTGGCTCGGTAACTTGACCTTCGCGGGCGGGCTGCTTGCCCTGATGTTCGGTCTGACCGAGGCCCTGACACCTTATGGAAACCAGACCATGGGCTGGTCGAACCCGATCGTTGTGCTGGTCCTCGGCGCCGGCGTCATGCTGCTGGCTGCATTCGCCGTCGTCGAAACTCGAGTCCGCTACCCCTTGTTCGATCTCGGACTCTTCCGGGTCCGCGACTTCCTCTTCGGCAATGTCGCGGCCTTCCTGTTCTCACTTGCGCGCGGCGGGCTCCAGTTCATGTTCATCATCTGGCTCCAGGGCATCTGGCTGCCTCTTCACGGCGTCGCCTACGCCGACACTCCGCTCCACGCCGGCATCGACACCATGCCCCTTATGCTCGGCTTCGTCGTCTGCGGTCCGCTCGGCGGCTGGCTGAGTGACCGCTACGGTTCTCGCGTCCTGGCCACGGGCGGCATCCTGATCGCCGGCCTGGCTGCCGCGCTCCTGATGACACTGCCGGCGAACTTCAATCTCGGCCTGTTCGCTGCCTACCTCGCTCTGATGGGGGCGGGCATGGGCTTCTTCAGCGCACCCAATACATCACAGATCATGGGCTCGGTGCCGGCAGAGCAGCGCGGGGCGGCAGCCGGGATGCGCTCGATGGTCCTCAACGCCGGTATGACGGCCAGCCAGGCGATCTTCTTCACTATTGTGATAGCGAGCTTGTCGCAGAACCTGGGACCCGCGTTGCAGAGTGGCGCCAGCCAAACCGGACTTTCCCCCGCACTCGCGCACGGAATCGCATCGCTCCCGCCGGGCGCAGCAATCTTCGCGGCAATGCTCGGCTACGACCCCATCTCCCACCTCATCTCGGCATCTTCGCTCGCCACCCTCCCCCCGGCAATCGCCGCTCGAATCAGCGACCCCCACTTCTTTGCCAGCCTCCTGGCCCAGCCTTTCGTTGACGGAATTCGCGTCGCGCTGTTGGCGTGCGTGGCCATGTGCGTCCTGGCAGGGCTCACCTCAGCGCTCCGCGGCTCTGGTCGCAAGGGCCGACACACGATTGAACCGGCGATCGGTGACGTTGCGGTCGTGAGCCAACCGATGGCGCAAGCGAGGTGATGGGGTGCACGTGAGGTGGTACGGTCAGTCAGCGTTCGCGCTCACTGGAGGCGGCAAGTCGGTCTTCATCGACCTGTGGGATTCCGAAAGTACGTCAGGCCGCGATGGGCGCCCGGGAATATTCGTTCAATAGCCCTCCCAACCTCGCGCGTCTTCTTAATAGTGGCGCCTGGCCGTCGGATTGGCGCGCTCGGGGACGCGGGAGGTCGAAGGCCGCACCTGCGGTGAGGGGGCTCATCGTTGTAGTGCGCACAGTATTCTCGGTGATCAATCTCAGCGTTTACTACTCGCGTCTGTCGCCTAGCTGTAGGACGGCAAAAGTGCGTTACTCATGCCGCCCTGGCCTAGGCATGGTGAAGTCCGCCCAAGATCGCTCGTCGCACGACGACACCACGCTAAGTCGGCGGGCCTGGCAGCGGCGTCTCCAGTTGAATGGCACGATGAGGGCGATCGTGGTTGTAGTAGTGCACGAACTCCGTGAGCAAAGCGAGCAGATACCGCTCGTTGATGACGATGACGTGATCAAGACACTCCAGTCTGAGAGGCCCAAGTTCTCGCCGGTGTGAAACTCCCATCTCAGGACCGATTGCGCGTGAGCGCCGGCGTCACATTCCCGACCTGAGGCGTTGCAGTGACCAAGGTCTGGTGGGCATGCTGAAGAGGCCAGCACGTCTCTTGTGTTTGAGCCGATGGCTCTCTCTGCTGATTTTGACCCTTGTCGAGCAGTGCCAACTCCTCGATTCGAGGTTCTCGAGCACGGTAGATGCTTCGTCGACCAGGCAGAGTGCATGGCCGCGAGCTGCCCGGGCCCGCCGCTGACGCGGAGTCGAGTCTCACCTGAACGCACGTTCGCTCCAATGTGGCCTCAGCCCCTACCCGTGTCCCACATTGCGGTCATGCCGCCATCCACGATTACATCGGCACCCGTCATAAAGGATGCGTTCGGGCTTGATAGGAACTCAAAGACGCAGGCGACCTCGTCGGGCTGGCCCAATCTGCCGAGAGGCGAGCTCTCGACTTCCTCCTGGATGATCGGTCGCCGCGTCAATGCAACTCGCGACATTCGCGTGTCGATTACTCCGGGCGAGATCGACATGATGCGCGCCCCGCGACGACCCCAGGCGTGGGCTCGCCGACGAACCAGCGAAATGACTCCCGCTTTCGAAGCTGCGTAAGCGCCCCGCTCAGGTATGTCGCTCGCAGAGAAAAGTGAGCGTACCCGCTCGATAAACTCCGGCGCCAATGGATCGTTTAGCTCTACCGGCCACTGCCCTTCGCGACTGATACGGTAAGCCGCCATCGACGCTGTGCAGATGAGGACCGTACCAGGGCCGGCGACCTGAAACAGGGCCCTCTCCATGTAGGCCGTGCCGATGAGGTTGACCCTGAGGATGGTGTCCGCATCCGCATCCTGGGAAGAAATTCCCGCGGTGTGCGCCACGCCTCCGATGGGGCCTAGTTCAATCGCCCGCGTTATCAACTTTTGAACCGAGTCTGGGTCCGATACGTCGCAGGCGATTTGTTCTACGGCACGGCCGGCGAACCGCAGTTCCTCGGTAACCTGGTCGAGGCCGGCGAGTGATATGTCTGCGATGAGCAGCGGTCCCCTCGTCGCGAATCTCCTCGCACATGCCGCGCCTATGCCGCCACCTGCACCGGTGACCACTTGAACAGTCATTGCGCTGAGGCGCCGCCTGTCAGAAGTTCCTCATCAAGTTGTCGACTGCAATCCGGCTCCGAAAGATCTGGCAGCACCATCGAGATGCTAACGGTGATTTCCGCTCGCGGGCTCCAGCACAGTGGCCTGGACGAGGGTGACAAGCGCACCGTTTACCGTGGCGTGGCGCGAAACTAACCAATAGCCGAATTCACGGCTGCTCGCCAGTGTCGACCGAATACCAACGCTCCGAAACTCCCTTAGCGTAGGTGACCCATTCCTCTGTGGGCTCTGATTCGGCCACATAGTTGGCCAGATCAACCGTGGCCCACTCTGCTTCTGATTGGGGCAATGGAAGGGTCAAGAACTTCACGGCCGTGTCACCCGGGATAAAGATGGCGAGTCCCCGACACTCTTTGCCATCGACCACGGCTCGACCGACAGTTACAACGACGGACTTTTGTCTCAAACCTGCGTTTTGCCCTCAAACGCGAGCATAGTCCTATGTGCCACTCGGAGCGTTTCCCAGTGATATTCGATCTTGGACTCTCGGTTGCAATGGGTTGATCCATTTGGTTATCCGCGGCCGATGAATGGCATTCTGGTCGGCATCACGGTCATGAACTGAACGTTGGCGTCGAGCGGCAGGTTGGCCATGAAGACAACCGCCCTGGCCACATCGAGCACGTCCATCGCGGGCTCGGCCGCGATGTCGCCGTTGGCCTGTCGGGCGCCTAGCACGATTCGCTTCGTCATCTCCGTCGCCACATTGCCGAGATCGATCTGACCGCAGGCGATGTCAAACCTCCGCCCATCGAGCGACAAGGACCTGGTGAGCCCCGTGATCGCGTGCTTCGTCGCGGTGTAAGGTGCCGAGTTGGGTCGCGGCGTGTGCGCCGAGGTCGAGCCGTTGTTGATGATCCGCCCGCCTCGAGGATGCTGGTTCTTCATCAGCCTGAACGCTTCCTGCGCGCATAGAAAGGCACCCGTAAGGTTGGTATCCACCACCTGCTTCCAGTGCTCGAAACCGAGCTCTTCCAGAGGCACGGTCGGGGCGCTGACGCCCGCATTGTTGAATAGAAGATCCAGCCGGCCGAACACATCTTTGATTCGCGCAAACAGCGCGTGGACGGACCCTGGTTCGCGCACATCCGTCGGTACCGCATGCAAGCGGAGTCCTGCCTTGGCGGCCTCGGCGACCGCCGCCTCCAGAGCGATTTCGCGCCGGCCGGCGATGACGACCGAATAGCCGTTCTCAGCCAGCGTGATGGCCACCGCCCGACCAATGCCACTTCCGCCTCCGGTGACAAGAGCTACCTTAAGTTCCGCGGCCATCCTGCTCCTCCATGCTCCGGGTATCGAATCCTTCCGGAGTGCTGCGTTCGGACTTGCCTATATTGGCGTGCCTCACACGGACGGCATGCACGGCATGCAGGTCAGCGCTCCCGGCGACGTGCGCGAGCGGGAGTGCCGGCAAGCGCATGACCCTCGGCTCACTCGATAATGGCGATTCTCATTGGGCATGCTTGCGCGCGAACCGATAGACACCCAGATTCATAGTTCGGCATGAGATGACGGCGACCAACCCTGCGCTCGAGCAGGAGCTCGCAGCTCTCCTCGGCCGGGAAGCTCTGCGGACAGGCTCGGCGGTCGAGCCTTACCTGCACGACTCGACGGAGATGCAGGGACTGCTGGGGCGTGCCGACGCGGTGGTCGCTCCAAGCTCGGTGGAACAAGTGTGCAGAGTGGTGCGCTGGTGCTACACAAGCGGCATGCCGATGATCCCGAGGGGTGGCGGCACGGGGTTCGCAGGCGGCGCAGTGCCAATCGACGGCGGCGTGGTGGTGTCGCTCGAACGCCTGAACCGGATCCGCGAGATGACCGCCGAGCTCTGGCGGATGGAAGTTGACGCCGGCGTCACGACCGGCAGGATCCAACGGCTCGCTCGCGAGAACGGCCTGTACTACCCACCCGATCCCGGTGCGGCCGAGCAGTCCCAGATCGGTGGCAACGTCGCCTGCAACGCCGGCGGCCCACACAGCTTCAAGTACGGCACCACCTCGGCATGGGTGACCGGAATCGAAGCAGTTGTGAAGGACGGCCGATTGATCAAGGTGGGCGGTCCTCTCCGCAAGGACGCAGCCGGCTACAACCTTCGTTCGCTTCTGGTGGGGTCGGAGGGAACACTGGGCATCGTCACCGGGGTTTGGCTGCGATTGATTCCGGCGCCAGAGGTCTCGCACTCGGTGATAGCCGGCTATCCCGACCTGCCGAGCGGGGCCGCGGCACTGCGCCGGATCTACTCCCAGGGGCTGATGCCCGCGACCCTCGAGTACTTCGACCGAGGTTGTGTCGCGGCGACTCGCGCCGCGTTTCCCGGGGGCCTTCCGGCTGATGTGCAGCTCTTGATCACGAGCGAAGCCGACGGACGCGAGGAGGAGGCGGCCACGATGCGCGAGGAGCTGGAGCAAGCGCTCGCCGATGGCGCGACCTTCCTTCCGACCGGCCGCGACGTACCCGCCGAGCGTGAGCTCCAACGCTGGCGAAATGGCGTCAGCTTTGCCGTGAGCGCTCAACGTGGTGGCAAGATGAGCGAAGACATCGCCGTCCCCTTCGAATCCCTCGAAGCGGCGATACGGATGGTCGCCGACCTCGAGAACGAGTACGCCTTGCCCACGTGCAGCTGGGGCCACGCGGGAGACGGCAACCTCCACGCCACCTTCATGATTGACGCGAGCTCGGCTGACGAGGTCAAGCAGGCCGAGGCGGCGACCGCCACGCTGTTCGCGCGTGCGCTGGAGATGGGCGGATCAGTATCCGGAGAGCACGGCCTCGGATGGGTGAAGCGCGACCAGCTCGGGCGGCAGTTCGGCGAGATCGAGATCGACCTGCAGCGCTCGATCAAGCTCGTGTTCGACCCCAAGAACCTGTTCAACCCTGGCAAGAAGGTCGCCCTGCCTTAGCGACCTCCCGACCCCAACCGAACTCAGCCGGCCGGCTGGCCCGCCTTCCGATTGAGCCTTGCGCTCAGCTCGATGACAAAACGCCGCACCGTCGCCTCCGCGACCCGGTGACCGAGCATTGCGTCACCGATGGCCCCCACCACACCGATCGGAGGTCGGTATCGGCCATGGATGCCGATCTGACTCCGTGGTGGCTGGACGCTCAATTGCGCCACCTCCAACTCGGCGTCCATTGAGGGGAAAAGGCCTGACTGCTTGGCCGCCCGCCACTTGACGGGAATGAAGACCGCATATCCCCGGTCGTCCGCCTTGCCCACCTCGACGACCACGTCTTTCCCGATGTCCAGGCCGCCGATCCCGACATGGAGACGCTCCCTGAACAGGGTCGCTTCCGCGACCGCGCCGACCGTCGCTTGCTGGAAGGCCGAGTGCTCGGGCCCGGCCAGGGCTTCGACGACGTCCTTCACTGCCCGGTCCACGTAGTCGTAGTAGTACAGCTCGCGTTCCATTGGAAAAGCTCGACTCCGTAGCGAACCCTACACCAAACGATTTGGCTCACGGCGCCACTCCTGAGGCAGTCAGGGCGGGGCGCCCGACAACCCGACTGGCACGCCAGCATTCCCGATGTCCACCTCGTAAGGAATGCTCGATACACGTAGCATTTGTGGGCATGCCCGACGAGGCCAAGCCACCCAGGCCGTCCGCAAGCATGGCCGGACTTCAACCCACCGAGAGGACCTCGCGGCCACTCGACGACATCGTCGTCCTGGACCTTTCACAGTTCGCGGCAGGCCCATACGCGACACAGTTCCTCGCCGACGCGGGGGCCCGCGTCATCAAGGTAGAGATCCCTGGGACTGGAGATGCTTACCGGCGCGAGGGGCCGCGCCTGCCCGGAGGCGCCCCCGGTGAGGGAACCTTCTTCATGCGGTTCGGCCGGAACAAGGACAGCCTCGCCGTCGACATCCGGTCGGCCGGGGGACGTACGGTCCTCGACCGCCTGGTCAAGACGGCCGACGTCATGGTCGAGAACTTCAAGGCCGGCAGCCTCGACCGTCTCGGCTTCGGCTGGCCACGCCTGCAGGAGTTGAACCCGCGACTTGTCTACGCGACGATCACCGGCTACGGGCACGACGACCTGCTCCCGAGCCCCCTTTCGTCCTGGCCAGCCTTTGCTATCACTGCGGAGGCGATGGGTGGCGTCATGAGCATGATCGGAGACGCAGGCTGCGAGCCGCACGGCTCGGCGGTCAGCGCCGGTGACCTGGTCGCCGGGGTCGAGGCGGCCCTCGGTGTGATGTTTGCTCTTCATCAACGCGATCGGACCGGCCACGGCCAGAGGGTCGATGTCGCGATGGCCGATGCGATGGCCGCTCTGAATGAGCGCTCGATCTTCAGCTACAACCTGACCGGCGAGGTCCCCCACCGCGGCGGCGAGCGACAGATTGCGCCATTCGGTGCTTTTCAAACCCGAGACGGCCACGTCGCCATCGGAGTCATCGGGACCGCGGTGTGGCGCAGATTCTGCGCGGCGATCGAACGGCCCGAGCTTGCCGATGACCCCGACCTGGCTGACGGGCTCCTCAGGGCTCGTCACATGGAAGCCAGGCTGCGACCCGCGATCGATGCCTGGCTGTCCGGTCGCACGAAGCTGGAGGCGGCCACGATCCTTTGCGAGGCGGGCGTTCCGGCCGCGCCGGTCATGGATGCCAGGGACGTGACCGAATCCACACATTTCCGCGCCCGACAGATGCTCCTGGAGTTCGACTATCCGGGCGCGGGGATGATTCACGCGGTGGGAAGCCCGATCAAGCTCGGCGACAATCTGCCTCCCCTCGTCCGCCGGCCCCCCATGCTTGGCGAGCACACGGATGCCGTCCTGTCCGAGCTCGCCGGCCTGGACGCGGGAGAGATTGCCGAGCTGCGGCGACAGGGAGCAATCCAGTGACCGCGGAGCGTGTCGCCGACGCCTCGAGAGTCTGAGCCGGTGCGCGTCTGTGTCGTGGGCGCGGGCGGGATCGGGATGGTTTACGCGGGCCGCCTGGCCGAGGCGAGTGGGCCCGATCGCGAGCTTGTGCTCATGACCAGGCGACCAGACGCTCGGCACGCTGCCGCTGCCGGCCTGACGGTCGAGCGCCCACGGCGTCCCCCCACGACGCACGCCGTGCCGGCTCGCCTCGAGGCCGAGATCGAGCCCGGCAGCCAGGACGTCGTCATTCTCACGACCAAGACCTTCGACAACGCGGCAGTCCTTCCCGCCGTCGCGCGCATTCTGCGAAGTGACGGTGGCTGCCTTTCGATTCAAAACGGCATCGCCAATCTCGAGCTGATGAGGTCGATGCTGGGAAAGGCCCGCGCGTTCCGGGGCGCGACGGGCGTGGGCGCCACGGCCCTCGGAAAGGGTCGGGTGCTGGAGACAAGCGTCCACTCGACATGGATCCCAAGCGTGATGCCACATGCCGAGTCGCTCGCCCGATGGCTCCAGCTGGCAGGGCTGGAACCGATGCTCGTTGACGGCGCCGAACGTGTGCAGTGGCACAAGGCCGCGATTGGTGGGTTGTCGGGTGGGCTCGCCGTGCTGCTGGATATGCCGTTCGGCCAGGTGATCCGCCGGCCGGCCTGCCGAACCGTGCTGCGCGAGATGCTTCACGAGATCGTGGCGGTGGCCCGCGCCTGCGGCGTCGATCTGGATGTCGCGGAGGAGGAGCTCGAACAGGAGCGGATGCTGGACGTGGCGCCGCCCGAGGCGATGACCTCGATCTACACGGATTACCGCCATGGACGGCCCACGGAGCTCGCCGACCAGATCGAACCGATCCTGGCGCTGGCGGATCGGCACCGGGTTCCGCTTCCGATAGTGCGCACCTTGTATGCGCTCACCCAGGAGAAGGTCGCTGCGCGACTGACGGCCCGCTAAGCGCGGTCCGGGGTGAACCTCAACAAAGGAGGCCCACCGCCAGGGCCGTGGTCGAACACCGCGCGCACGCTCTGGCCGATCGACCAACTGTCGGGCTGCCCGAGCAGGTTGGTCAGGACGCGCGGCCCCTCGTCGAGCTCGACGTAGGCGATGACAAACGGGGTTACACCCGCGTACGCACCTTCGCCCTGGCGCACGACCGTATAGCTGTAGATCGTGCCGCGACCGCTCGCCTCGAACCAGGTGACGGCGGACGACCCACACTCAGGACAGAAATGACGCGGAAACCAGATGACCCTCCCGCATCGGTCGCAACGTGGCAGCACCAGGCGGCCATTGGCGGCGCCATCCCAGAACTCGCGCTGGTCGGACGTCACGATCACCTCGCCAACCGGTAATCCGGAGCTCGTCCTCTCGATCAATCCGGCCTCGCGAGGATGAGCGTTGCGCTGCCCATTCGGTTCCCGAGGTTACCCCCGGTCCCGTGCGCCAGCGCCAGCGTACAGCCGGCAACCTGGACGGCAGGGTGGGCCTCGCCACGCAGCTGGCGCACCGCCTCGATGACTTTCGTCACCCCACCCCGATTGCCCGGGTGGTTGTTGCAGAGTCCACCGCCGTCGGTGTTGAACGGCAGCCGGCCGTGGGGCGAAACCAGCCCTCCGTCGGCGACGAACTTGCCTCCCTTCCCCTTGGCGCAGAAGCCGAGGTCCTCCAGGGTCTCCAGCACGGTGATCGTGAAAGAGTCATATATCGATGCATAGTCGACATCGGCCGGCGTGACGCCGGCCTCCGCGAACGCCGCAGGTCCGGACCACACCGCTGCGGTGTAGGTGAGGTCGAGCCGCCCGCCGTCGGTGTGCTTGCTCGCCTCGCCGTGTCCGAGCACCTTGACCGCCTGTCGCGGCAGGTCGCGGGCCACCTCGGGCGAGACCACTACGAGCGCACCACCCCCATCCGTGATGACGCAGCAGTC
>DATBZP010000045.1:0-33192 GCA_036513135.1 Candidatus Dormiibacterota bacterium
CAGACGACTTCGACGGGAGCGGTCGCCGGGCAGGGGATCGTCGAGTTCACGGGCACGTTCAAGGGGCAGCAGATCCACGGTTTCGCCTTCCTGTTCACGACGAGCAGCCCGGGTTTCAACACGTCAGGTTTACTGCGCCTCGCCTTTGCGACGACCGCAACGTGGAACTCGGTCAACGGCGCCTTGATTCACATCGTAGGCAGCATCCAACACGACTTCACGCAGGATCTCAAGGAGTGGGAGCGCCTGAGCCAACAGTGGCAGGCGTTCGGTCAGCAAGTGCAGGGCTTCGACTACGCCCTCACCGGTGTTGATCTCGTCAACGACCCGACGACCGGCGCAACTTTCGAGGCGCCGTATGCGACGTACACCCGGAGCGGTCCAGACGGCCCGGGGTACTACTCCCCAGCGGGCACCAAGCTCCAGGTCGAAACCCCGTAACGGTTGCACCATGCAATGGTGCTTTAGCAGCCGCAGTCGCTACGCCGCGGCGCAATCGCGCCCGTGAAATCGGCACGCCGCACCCCAACGTGGTTCGCGGCCTTGCTGGGTCTTTTGATCGGCGGCGTTCTGGCTATCCCGTTGCTCACGCCGATCGACTCCGTAAAGGGTCTCCAGCTGTCGGCCGCCGACGCACTCTTCGCGAACGAGAGGGGTCCGCAACTCGGTTTCTTCCCCCACCGCCCGGACGTCGTCATCGTGAGCGCAGACGTTCAATCGGCCGAAGCAATGGGTGGCAGTCCGACCCCAACCAACGACGTCGCCCTCTATGAATCGCTGTTGGCACAGGGAGCGATCGTCGTGGGCGACCCTCGCCCGGTCACCAAAGCGATCGACGCCACCACGATCGTGCACGGATTGGGGCAGGTGCCTGGTGCCGCAGGACACGTGTTCCGGAACATCGAGATTCCCGCCAGCACCCCGCCTGTCCTGACCGATGCCGAGAAGACGAGCTACGTCGGAGCCGATCTTCTTTACACGGACGCCGCCACAGACGTCAACAACTCGGTGCGTTACTACCCGCTGATTTCCCAGGACCCCGATCAGCACTTCGATGAAACGCTTGTGCTGAAAGTCGCGCGAGTCGCGCTCGGGGCGCCACTCACCACCAATGCCCCGCTGGTGGCCCGCGATGCGGGCATCTTGGGCTTGTGGATTCGACTGACGGTCAGCCCCAACCAGATCACCGGCCCATTGCTATCGGCGGTGAACACTCCGCCGGCACCCTATCCGCTGGCAGCTGGACATCAGATCCCGTGGGTGGTCCGCCCCTCGGCTCAACTGTCGACTCTGGTGTCCCCGGCGGCGATCTGGATCAAGTACCGCTCGGCTCCAGCCAGCGCTCCCGGCAACTACGTGTATGCCCACTACTCGTACGTGGACGTGCTCGACGGCCGCCTGCCGTCGGGAGCGCTCAGAGGCAAGGTGGTGCTGGTCGACGACGCCGGCTCCGGCTTCCCCGTACCAACTGCAAGCCGCCACGAGACCCGGGCCGAGCTCGACGCACAGGTCCTGGAAGAGGTTCTCGACGGAACCTACCTGCAGCCCGAAGCTCCGCTGATCGCCGTTCCAGCAGTCTTGCTCATGGCGCTCATCGGTGGTCTGGCCCTTGCTCTTGCAGGCTTGCCAAAGGCACTTGGGGTGGCCAGTGCCGCCCTCGTCGTTTACCTGGGGGCGAGCACTTTCCTCTACCGCACAGGCACCTTCCCGGATCTCGTCCTGGCACCGGCCGCACTACTGACATCGGCAGCCTTGAGCGGCGGTCGCCGCTATGTCGAGGAAACGCTGGAAAGACGCCGCATCTACGACCTCTTTGGGAGGTACGTGCCGCGAACCGTGGTCGCCGAGCTGGTCCGAAGGCCGGCCGGCCGAGCCCTGGCTCTAGGCGGCGACAAGCGTGAGCTGACGGTGCTGTTCGCGGACGTGCGCGGCTTCACCAGCTTCTCCGACCATCTCCCGCCGGAGGAGGTCCTGGGCCAGCTGAACACGGTGCTGCGATCGATGGTCCAGGCGGCCTTCGAAGAGGAGGGCACTGTCGACAAGTACATCGGCGACGCCGTCATGGTCCTGTTCAATGCGCCCCTCGAACAGGCCGATCACGCCGAGCGGGCCGTAAGGGCGGCATTGAAGATGCAGGCGGCCTTGACCGGCGGCCAGCTCTCGGTTGGTGTCGGCATCCACTGTGGGATTGCGGTGGTCGGCAACATTGGAACGGCCGAACGTCTCGAGTACACCGCGATCGGCAGCACGGTCAATGTGGCGGCGCGACTTTGCGAGTCGGCGGGTAAGGGTGAGGTCGTGATCTCGGAGGAGGTCCGCGATAGGTTGGGCGACAGAATCGAGGTGGAGATGCGAGCCCCGATCCTGGTCAAAGGTATTGATCGGGAACTCGTGACCTACAGGGTGAAAGCCGTCCGGTGATCTTGCGGTCCGTGTCGGCGAGGCTCACCACGAGGAGCGGTGGGCGTTAAGGTGCAGGCATGAAACCGGAGGTGGCCGGCTCCGCCAAGAAGAGGAGCCGGTGGTGGCCCCTGAACCTGAGGTGGGTCCGTGTGGCGCTCATCGTCGGCGTCCTCCTCTACGCGGTCAATTACGTCGTGGCGAGCCTCTACCCAGGCGCGCAGTAACCAGGTTCGCCCCTCCGGCCTTTAATCCGCAGCCTCCCGCCGCATCACCACGATCCGCGTCCCGAGCAGCCGCACGACGACGTTGACGAGTGGGATCAGGCGCCTGAAGTACGGCGG
This sequence comes from Candidatus Dormiibacterota bacterium, assembly GCA_036513135.1. Classification (GTDB taxonomy): domain Bacteria; phylum Chloroflexota; class Dormibacteria; order Dormibacterales; family Dormibacteraceae; genus Palsa-870. The sequence continues at coordinate 2,745 of DATBZP010000045.1, forward strand.
GTACTCGGCCGTCTCGAGACGCCTGAAGCCGAAGCGCTCGTAGTAGCCCTCCAGCTCGCGCCGGCAGGTCAGGTGCAGGACAACGCCAGGCTCACGCGCGAGGAGCCTCTCGATGAGCGCACGCCCGACGCCTTGGCCCTGCCGCGCAGGCACGACGGCGATCGAGGCCAGTTCCCGGCTACGGTCCTGGTGTGCCTTGACCTGGCCCAGACCGACGATCGCGCCGTCCTCCTCGGCCACCACGAAGTTCGGCCAGTGGAGGCTCATGCGGTTCAGGTTTGCCTCTTTGATGAGGCGGCGGATTGTGGGCTGGTCCGCTTCGGTCGCGGGGCGGATGGTCACGAGTCCAACCACATTAGCTGCCGCGGCACCAAGCCCGGCGGGCGCCACGTTGTTCGGCTCGACGCGTTAAGACTCTCAGCGAACTTTGAGATTGTTCTTGGCGCGCTCCCAGCACGAGCCGCGACACTGGCCAACGCGCAGGGACGCTTCGCAGAATGTTCCGGCAGACGATCGATCGTGCCGATGGCCTCAGGGCACTTCCGGCGCGGCCCTAGTTTCGGCGGGCCGTGATCTTCATCGTCGCGCCCGTTGCGGGCGTCCTGGCGCCTCCCCCGGCATCAGCTGCCCTGCTCGTGACGGCAACAACGCCCCAGGCTGTCACGGCTTGAACCGGGATTTCAGCCGGCGAGGGCCCCCTGGAGGTCGGACAGGTGGTGGCGCTGGTGGTTCAACATCTCCGCCATCGCCTCGCCCAGCGACACGCCGGCGTACGGGCCGATGGTGACAAGTGTGCCCAACGTCAAGTCCGCCAGGGCCATCACCAGGTGCGTGGTCCCTGCGTCATATTCATCAACCAGCTCCTGAGCTTGCTTGTCAGCGCGCCGCCGGATCTGCGATGCATTCCAACGCTTGGAGTCGAAGGGCGGTGCGTTCGGATCCTTCGGCCCAGTCACAGAGGTTGCAACCGCCGGCAGCGATGCGGCCGTGCTCGACAAGTGGGCGAGAAGGTCCCGGCACGTCCATCCTTCATAACCCGGAGCCGGCGCCGTCCAGTCTCCATGCAGGGCGCGAACGATGCCGGCCAGCTCGATGTAGCCGGACTGAAGTGAGCTAAGCGAAGTTCCGCCGGCCACGACATACGAGTTTAGTGCGCCGTCGAACCCGTTGCGGGCTTCGCCAGTCGGAGTCCGAAGTCGGTGCCGATACGAGTGTGGTGTCGGACTTCACGCGAGTACCAGATACCCCCATAGGGTCTCCCGGCCTACGACGACAGGGCCTCGTGGCACTGGGTATGCGGCGCGCCGACTCCTAAGTTGTGAGTACAAACCAAGGAGGTTGAACGAAATGATGTGGGGTTATGCGGACGGTTCGAGCTGGATCTGGATGTCGGCCATGATGGTCCTTTTCTGGGGCGGCATCTTCACCTTGGCGGTCGTCGCGTTTCGCGCTTTCTCAGGGCCCAAGGGCAACGACCAGGCCATGGACCTACTCCGGCGGCGGCTTGCCGGCGGTGAGATCACCCAGGAGGAGTTCGAGAAGACCCGCAAGGCGCTGCAGGGTTAGACGGCCATGCGCACACGCGGTCTACTTATTATCGGAATCGCGGCCATCGGAGCATCGCTGCTGCTCGGCGTTGCAGGCTTGGCGACCGGCTCGGATCGCTGGTCGACTCATGCTCCTGGCGGAATGATGAACCGCATCTTTGGCGCCGGGAGCGGTGACGTCGGCATGGACCGGGCGGTCACGATCGCCCAGGATGTGGCGGCGTCATATTCGAGCGGAGGCCTGGTGGCCGACGAGGTGATCGAGTTCGCCAACAACTATTACGCATCGATCCGCGAAAAGGGCACCGGGATCGGAGCCTTCGAGATCCTGATCGATCGCGTGACCGGAAATGTGACCAGGGAACCAGGGCCGGACATGATGTGGAACGCCAAGTACTCGGTGATGCGCCCGGGCATGATGGGCGGCTTCAGCCTCATCGAATCTGGGCCGATGACGGTATCCGGGCAGCAGGCCCAGGCCATCGCACAGCAGTGGCTTGACGCGAACCACGCCGGCACAAAGGCGAATTCGCCTGATCCCTTCTACGGCTACTACACGGTCGACTTCGGAACGACCGGGCAGCTGGTCGGAATGCTATCCGTCAACGGTTACACCGGCCAGGTGTGGTACCACGGCTGGCACGGCAGCTTCATCGAGCTGAGAGATCTGGGCGCGTGAGGCGCTCCATCCACGCTGGAGGTTAGATCGGCATGAAACAAAACTATACCCCCGAGGGGTATAATCGCAACATGCCAGGCTACAAGTCGCACAAGCCTCAGGTGCAGGCCCGCCTCAGGCGGATCGAGGGTCAGGTCCGCGGCGTCCAGAAAATGGTGGACGACGACCGCTACTGCATCGACGTGTTGACTCAGGTGGGTGCTGTCAAGGCAGCCCTTGACGCGGTCGCGCTGCTGTTGCTTCAGGACCACACCGAGCACTGCGTCGTCGAGGCCATCCAGGCAGGCGGCGGATCACAGAAGGTTCGCGAGCTCAATGAGGCGGTGGAACGTCTCGTCAAGGGCCGGTAAGAGATGGCGATCCGAATCAACCGCACGATTAGAACGCCGAGCGCCGGGCGGCCATGAACCCGGGGGATATCGCCGTCGTCGCGGGTGGACTGGCGCTGACCGGTCTATTGGCTTGGTTCTTCTTCGGCCCCAAGAAGGCGCACTCGGCAGAGCTGGTCGGGTCCATTCAGGAAGTCAAAGTGACCGTGAAGGGTGGCTACTCGCCCGCCCTGGTGCGGGTGCGCCAGGGCGTTCCGCTGCGGATCGTCTTCGACCGCCAGGAAAGCGGCGAGTGTACCTCCCGGGTGGTGTTTCCTGACTTCGCTCTGAATCGGTCTCTCTCCGCTTTCGCGCAGACGACTGTCGAGCTCCTGCCGGAGCGCGCGGGGGAGTTCGGATTCGCCTGCGGGATGAACATGATTCACGGGAAGCTGATCGTTGAGCCGCAGGCCAACGGTCACGGCGTGCCGCCGAAGGTCGCACCGGAGAACGATTCAACTCGCCCCAAGGCAGACGGCACCAATGAGTCGGACCCGAGCGCCGACGATCACGAGATGGCCGAGCGCAAAGCCGAGATCAGAGATCTCACGCGCCGCGCGCTCGTGGGCGCGGTGCTCACAGCCCCAGTGCTGTTCGCAGCCATGGCCGGCCCGTTCCTCCCGGTAGGAATCCTGTCCAGCCACTGGCTGCAGCTGACTTTGATCACGCCGGTGATGTTCTACTCCGGCTGGCCAATCCACCGCACTGGCTGGCTCAGCATTGCTCACCGGCAGGCTGAGATGAATGCGCTGATCACGCTCGGCAGCTCAGCGGCGTTCGGCTTCAGCCTTGTCGTGACTGTTCTTCCGGCCATCCTGCCGGCCGGGCTCCGCGACGTGTACTTCGAAGCCGTCGGCGTGATCATCACCCTGATCCTTCTCGGCCGCCTCTTCGAGGCCCGCGCCAAGGCCGGTACCGGGGCGGCGATCCGAAACCTGATCGGGCTCCAGGCGCGCACTGCGCGCGTCGTCCGCAACGGCACGGAGACCGACGTTCCGGTCGAAGATGTGGTTGCGGGCGACATCGTCATAGTCCGCCCTGGCGAGAGGATCCCGGTCGACGGCGAAGTCGTGGACGGGGAGTCATCGGTCGATGAGTCGATGGTCACGGGCGAGCCGATCCCGGTCACCAAGCGTTCCGGCGACTCCGTGATCGGCGCCACCATCAATCGCACGGGCTCATTCCGTTTCCGAGCCACCAGGGTCGGCCGCGACACGATGCTGGCCCAGATCATCAAGCTGGTCCAGCAGGCGCAGGGCTCGAAGGCGCCCATTCAGCGCCTCGCAGACACGGTATCGAGCTACTTCGTACCCGCGGTGGTCGGCATCGCGATCTGGACTTTTGTGGCTTGGTTCCTCTTCGGGCCGCAGCCCGCATTCACCTCAGCGCTGGTGAGCGCGGTGGCGGTGCTCATCATCGCCTGCCCATGTGCGCTCGGCCTGGCGACTCCCCTCTCAGTGATGGTCAGCACAGGCAAAGGAGCTGAGCAAGGCATCCTGATCCGCTCGGCGGAAGCCCTCGAGACTGCACACAAGCTGGACACGATCGTCCTGGACAAGACGGGCACGATCACGCGCGGCCAACCCGCGATCACGGATGTCGTCACCTTTGGCGAAATCAAAGAGGGCGATCTCCTGCGGCTCGCCGCGTCCGCCGAACGGACGTCCGAGCACCCGCTCGCTGCGGCATTGGTGGCGGGAGCCAGGTCTCGCGAAATCGTCCTCGGTGAACCCGTCGGATTCGATTCCATCACCGGCAAGGGCGTCCGAGCCATGGTCGACGGTCGATCGGTCCTGATCGGAAACCCGACCCTTCTTCGTGATGCGGGCATCGATACCACCGCTTTGGAAGCCGAGGCCGATCGGCTCTCCGCTGACGGCAAGACTCCGCTTCTTGTCGCTGTCGACGGCAGTGCGGCGGGCGTTCTCGCAGTTGCCGACACCCTGAAGGAAGAGTCTGTGGCCGCGGTGGCCAGCCTGCGCGCGCTCGGTCTCGATGTCGTGATGATGACTGGCGACAACCGCCGCACCGCAGGCGCGATCGCGCGCCAGGTCGGCATCGGGCGCGTTCTCGCCGAGGTCCTGCCGGACCGCAAGGCGTCGGAGATCCGGCGACTTCAGTCCGAGGGCAGGCGCGTGGCGATGGTCGGCGACGGAATCAACGACGCGCCCGCACTGGCCCAGGCGGACGTCGGCATGGCGATCGGGACCGGCACCGACGTGGCCATCGAGTCGTCCGACATCACCCTGATCTCCGGGGCGCTAAGCGGCGTGGTCACGGCGATCCAGCTAAGCCGGGCCACCATGCGCAACATCCGTCAGAACCTGATCTGGGCCTTCGGCTACAACGTGATCGGGATCCCGATCGCCGCCGGCGCCCTCTACCCGTTGATCGGGCTGCGCCTGAGCCCGATGATCGCAGCCGGCGCGATGGCACTCAGCTCTCTGTCCGTAGTGACTAACTCCAACCGCCTTCGTGGCTTCCGGCTCCGAGCAGCACGCTCCCCTTCGATTGCGAAAGTCACCGAACCTGTGGTCGAGGTCGGTTCCTCTCAGGGAGGCGAAACCGTCGACGCCGGCGATCGTGGCCACCTGTACATTGGGGACGCAATGCCTGGAGGCGAAATGGTGAAACAGCAATCGGCGATCGACCCGGTCTGCGGAATGAACGTCGACCCCGCCAACACCGAACACCGGTCGGTTCACGACGGCCAGACGTATTACTTCTGCTCGAGCGGCTGCAAAGAAAGCTTCGACAAGGATCCAGGCTCGTTCGTTGGCGGAGTGAAAACCGAGCGCGCCGGCACCTAGCTCGAACTCCGTCTCGAATGGGGGACAAGCGCCCTTAGCGGGCCATCCTGATGACCAGCTCAAGTTGGTAAACGAGTTTGGCCGGGCGGGCAGGTAGAACGCGAAGTGGCGCCATCCCCGCAGTCATCTGAAGGGTATTCGCGACGCCCTCGGCCGGTAGCCGATCCTGAGTCTGATGCAGTCTCGCTCGCCTCGTTCATCGCAGAGGTAGGGTCCACGAGAGTCGCCCGCTATTGGACGCCGAGTTGTGGGCGCACCGGGCCGGCCTTCATCCGCTCGGTGGAAAGAGCCCCGCCCGCTGCGTATTCAAATCCTCGCTCGAGTTCTCGTCCTACCGGCCACGGGATTCCGACTTGTGTTGCCTCAGGCGTTGTCAGGAGTATCCCCGGGGTTCTAATCGCGTAGGAACCCCACTTTGACCTAAACCCCCGTTAAAAGAGGTGATACAAATGTTTGTTCGCAAACTGTCGATTCGAGCAAGAGCCGGGGCTGATTCGCTCCAGAAGACCCCCAAACGGAACCACCTCAGGCTGTTCACCCTGCTCACGTTGGGTACGGGAGCAGTGTCTGGGTTCGCCGCCCTGGTCATTGGAGCGTTCTTGACTAACGTTCAGGCGGCCGCCGCCACCTACCTTCACAGCAATCGTTCTGCCGATCCGATCCAGGCGGCCACCCTGTTTCCGCCGGTGCCAGCCGTGACCAAGGTGATCGATGTCTACGATCCCCCGCCTGTCGCGGCGCAGCCCAGGCCGGCGCAGAGGGCCCCCGCGGCCGCGCCTAGGACTCACGAGGGCTCGTCGCCGATCCATTCGACTCCATCCTCGCCAGAGCACGATGACTGAAGGCCAGCTGACGGACAAGAAACCTGAGCAGGTCGTCCGCGACCGGGCGATCTGGGTCGTCCGCCTGGCCGCTTTCGGCGGTGCGGCAGGCGCGCTGGGTCTCAGCTGGCTTTTCGGGGGCCTCGCCGAGGCTTACTTCTCAGGCAAGTCGCCCACAGCCCTAGCCCCGTCCGCCCCCGCAGAGGTGCCGGTCGAAGGGGCTCCGGTACAGCAGCCACCGACCGTCGTGCAACAGGTGGTCCGCCACCCTTACGGATCGCAGGCGCCAGCTGCCGCCGGCTCGGCGCCGCGCGCTCCGGGACAGGCGCCCGCACCCGCCCTGGCGCCACCTCCAGCACCGGTTTGCAACTCCACACCCTCCAAGCCATGCTGAACCTCAACTCGTTCACGGCCACCGGCACCACCAACAGGGTGTCTTGACCGCGCACGTGTTCGCGGCTGCGGCAGCTGCAGCGAACTCACCCAGCTGGTTCTGGTACGCAACGCGCGGACTCGGCACGGCCACCTTGATCGTGCTGACCGGCACCATCGTGCTCGGCATCACCACGGCGACAAGGTGGAGCGGCGAGACCACCCCTGGCTTCGTCGCGGCCGACGTGCATCGCAACCTCAGCCTGCTGGCGATGTGTCTCCTCGCTGCGCACATCGTCACCACCGTCCTCGACCCTTTTGCGCATATCAGCGTGCGCGACGTGATCATCCCGGTGGGAGCCCTGTACCGGCCGGTCTGGCTTGGCCTGGGTGTCGCTGCGATGTGGGTGCTGGTGGGGGTCGCGGCAACCAGCCTGTGGCGGGATCGGATAGGCCCGCGTCTGTGGCGCCTGATCCATTGGGCGGCGTACGCCGCATGGCCTCTTGCGGTGGTCCACGGACTCGGCACCGGCAGCGATGCACAGGCGCCATGGCTGATCGCCGTCGTTGCTTCGTGCGTGGTGGCGGTGCTGTTCTCGCTCGTCCTCCGCCTCCGCCATGGCCGCCCTTCCACGCTGCCGATTCGGGTTGCCGCCGCGATCGTTGTCGCGCTTGTGATGGTCGTGGCGGGCGGTTGGGCTCTCAGCGGTCCGTTTCAGCCAGGATGGGCGGCCAAGGCCGGCACCCCGCCTGTCAACGGGGCCGCTGCCAAGTCGGGGCCGGTGCACCCGGGCCCAGGGGGCTTCAGCGATCCGCTCGCGGGTGTCCTGGCGAAGGACGTTACGGGTAGCGTCCAGATCTCCATGAGAGACATGGTGGACACCGGGCTCACGATCGCGATCCGCTCGCCGAACGCCAGCGAGACGCTTCCAGTGGTCACGATTGCGAGGGACGGCCGCGTCCTGTGCACGGTGCCGGCCACCGCCGGCCTCACGCTTTACTCCGTCTGCGGCCCGACTCGCGTCACCATCGCGTTCTCCGGTCCCGACTCCGTCCTGAACGGGGGTGGCCAGGTCAGCGGGCAGCTGACCACCTCGGGTCCGCTGAACTGAACGCCGCCAGAACGAGCCCCGGTGCTGCAACGAGGACTCGCGCGGCGCTTGGCGCCAGGCTCACGGCAGGGCCCGGACAGGCGGCTGGCCACGAGCGCATCGACGACCACCAACGCCGTATGGGAGTTCGCCCGGCCGGCGGTGAAGGTCTAGTCGACCTCCTTCGGCGGAGCGGCCTGCGCGGCCGTGGAGGAGCGGGGTTTCCAACCTGGCGCAAGTGGGCCGCCGTGTCGGGCAGCTCGGATGGAAACTCTGTAGTGGTCATCAACGCTTCTGAGGGTGAGCCTCTCAGTGCGAAGGACCGCACCTTGATCGCGCTGCGCCCACACCTGGTGCTCGACGGGGCCGCTCTGGCCGCGGACGCACTCGGCTCGGACGACATCGTCCTGTACCTCTCACGCGGAGCCAGGAAGACCGAGGCGACATTGCAGCAGGCGTTGAACGAGCGGGTTCGCGCAGGCTTGGCCGAACCTCCGATCCGTATCGTTCGGACGGCCCATCGGTATATCGCCGGGGAATCGTCGGCGGTCGTGAATCGCGTGTCAGGCGGTCCCGCCAAGCCCAAGTTCAGCGTGAAACGTTCTGCCGAGAAGGGCGTCAACGACCGGCCGACTCTCGTGCAGAATGCCGAGACTCTCGCCCACGTAGCGATGATCGCCCGATACGGGAGCGACTGGTTCCGAGCCCTTGGCACCGAGTCCTCCCCCGGCAGCGCGCTCATGACGCTGTGCGGAAACGTCAAGCATCCGGGCGTGTATGAGGTGGACCTGGGAACGCGCTTGGGCGGCGTTCTGAAAGCGGCGGGGGGAACAGTGTCGCCGGCGGGCGGCGCGCTGCTGGGCGGGTACTTCGGAACCTGGCTGCCTCCCACCTTGCTCGAAGACCTGCCCCTTGACGGGGACACCTTGCGCTCGACTCACGGGGCCTCGCTGGGCTGCGGGGTGCTGGCCGTGTTGCCGCACGGGGGCTGCGGATTGGCGGAGGCGGCCCGCATCTTCAGCTACCTGGCCGCCGAGACGGCCGGTCAGTGCGGGCCCTGCGTCAACGGCCTGGGCGCCATCGCTGAGACGATGGAACGCATAGCGGTCTCGACCTCGGAGCCCGGTGATCTGGATCGGGTACGGCGGTGGGTGGATATGGTTCGCGGACGCGGTGCATGCCATCACCCGGACGGGGCCGTGGGCATGTTGTCCAGCGCGCTGACCGTCTTCAACGATCATCTACGGCTGCACGCATCTGGCCGGCGCTGCTCCGGTGCGGGCCTGGCCGGCTTTCCGCAGCCTCCGGTCCCCGGACGGGGCTGGCGGTGAGTGAAAATGTTCGGCGCCGGCTGCGGGTGAACCCGATCCTGTGCGACGGGTACGGATACTGCGCCGAGATCGTGCCGGAGCTCATCTCACTGGACGACTGGGGCTTTCCGACTGTCGCTTCACGTCCTACCGATGACGGCAGAGTGCTGCGTCTGGCTGAGCGCGCGGTCACAACCTGCCCACGGCTGGCCTTGCTCCAGGAGGACGTGCCCCCAGGCCCTCACTGATCCACTGCGACAGCGGCGCCCTAACCGAGGCTGCCACGCAGCGCACCACTACGTCCACCCACCTGTGCCGGGTTTCCAGCCCAGGCGGCGTAGCGAGCTCATAGACTCACTTCATGCGTTCCTTCTCTGAACTTGCCGGTGCCGACCTCCATTGGGAGTTTGATTCCAGCCCGGTCATCCCCAGCACCGGCGATCGCCACTATGTCTTGTTCCGCGGCTCTGAACCTGTGATCACGGCGCAGTCCAAGTGGGAAAAGCTCGTCTTCTTCGAAGTGGTGTTGGAAGCCGGTGAAGGCACCTACTTCGTGTATATGCACTTGACCGGTACCCCTCTCCAGGCCGTGGTTTGGAAAGCCGGCACGTCGTTCAGCGCGGCGGGGTTCTATCTGACAGCCTGGTCTACCTCGGCTTTCGCCGGTACCATCACCACCGCCGGCGGGCGCACGCTGGGGTGGCGGCCCAAGACTTTTCTCGGCCTACCGAGCACCAAGGGGTTGTTGATAGCCCCGGACGGAAGCATTCTCCTCTCGATTGTGGCCAAAACCGGCTTGGCAACTTCCGGCAAGATGTGGATCTCGCCCGCTCTTGCCGCCGACCCCGACCGCGCTGCCCTCAGTGCCCTCGCTTTTGCCCTGAGCAACGAGCAAGCCTTGTATTTGCACCTGGCGCCCGGCCTCGGCGCCAGCACAAATCAGGAGGGAAGACTTCGCTATCTCCTCCGCGCTCCCCGCCCCGACGACGCGGTCGGCCCTATGGGCGCCGTGACGACCGGTAAGTTCGGCCTCTTCCTCCTCGCCCTGTTGCTGGGCAGCTTCTTCCTGTGGATCTTTTCCACCACGCTCGAGGTGATCGACGTCTTCGTGCTTTTCACATTAGCGATTGGACTCAGTCTTTGGTCCAAGGTTCGGCGGTAGTCGCCGGTCGATGGGGGCCGTGGCCGGGTATCGCGGTCGCCGAGGGACTGTGTGGCATTGTTTCCCATGTTGAGCAAGGTCGAGCGTCTCAAGTTCGCCGTGGCTGAAGTCGCGCCATGAGATTTCTCGACCTGACGCAGGACTTCTCGCTGCACACGCCGGCGTTCGCAGGCTACCCCGGGCCTGCCATCCGCTGGATCAAGCATCTTGCTTTCGACAGGGCGGGCGGCCAGGAGATCACCATGACCTTGCACGTCAGCACGCACATCGACGCACCGGCCCACTTCATGACGCGGGGCAAGTTCATCGGGGATTTGACCTTGAATTTCCTGGTCGGGCCGGCGTGTGTCGTTGACCTGGAGCGTATGGGCATTGGCGACTACGACCTGTACGGGCCCGAGCACTTCGAGCGCTGGGAGAAGGACACCGGCCACCGGATAGAGCGCGGCGACATCCTGGTCATCCACACCGGCTACCACCGTTACTACCCCGAGAACTGGACCGACCGGACGCAGGCGGACGAGACCAGGTACTTCATCCGCCATCCGGGCCCGACCCGCGCCTTCGCCGAGTGGGTTCTGGACCGCGGGGTGCGCTGGATCGCGGTCGACGCCGGCAGCGCGGATCATCCGATGAACACTGTTATCCGGCGCATCCGGGCCGACGAGGCGGAGGAGGCAGAGAAGAAGCTGGGCCGGAGCCTGGACGAGATCTTCCCCAAAGCCGACTACCAGATCATGCACACGCTGCTCTTCCCACACGACGTCGTCCACATCGAGAACCTGGGCGGGCAGATCGATGACGTGCTGGACCAGAAGATCCAGTTCGGCTGCTTCCCGTGGCGCTTCCAGGGCGGTGAGGCGGCACTATGCCGTGCCGTCGCGATGCTTGACCAGTAGATGAAGCCGCCGCCCTTCGAGTACCACGCCCCAACGACCGTGGGGGAGGCGTGCGCACTCCTCGGTTCACTTGAGGACGCCAAGGTGCTGGCGGGCGGCCAGTCGCTCGTTCCGCTCCTCAACTTCCGACTGGCTCGGCCTCCCCACCTGGTCGACATCAATCGCATTCCCCGCCTAGATGGGATTTACGAGCGGGACGGAGGGATCGCGGTACAGGCGCTGGCCCGCCAGGCGGCGGTCGAGGACTCGGAGCTCGTGGCGCGGGTTTGCCCGCTGCTGACCGCCGCGGTTCGGCTGGTCGCGCATCGCGTGATCCGCAACCGGGGCACGGTCTGTGGCAGCCTCGCCCACGCGGACCCCGCCTCGGAGCTGCCGGCGGTGCTGTTGGTCCTCGGCGGCCATGTGGTCGCCCGCTCGACCCGAGGCGATCGCGTGATCGCCGCGGACCAGCTTTTCACCAGCGTGATGGAGACGACGCTGGCGCCCGACGAGCTGCTGGTGGAGGCCTGGTTCCCATCGTCGGCAGGACCCTTCGCGATCGTCGAGGAGTCACGCCGCCACGGGGACTTCGCTCTCGCCGGTATCGTGAGAGCCGCCGACCGGCTGGCTTTGTTTGGCGTCGCCGCCACGCCGGTCCTGGCCGATCCGCGCGACCCCACACGCGGGCTGCGGCCAAGCGGCGACCTGGAGGCCACGCCCGAGTTTCGCCTGCACCTGGTGCGCGTCCTGACGGAAAGGCTGTTTGCGGCGTGAAGGTCAACGGCGTCGTCCGTCCTCCGCCTGGAGATCCACGCCGCCTGCTTTCGGACCACCTCCGCCATGACCTCGGCCTGACCGGCACTCACGTCGGTTGCGAGCACGGCGTGTGCGGGTGCTGCACCGTGCTGTTCGACGGCATGCCCGTACGTTCCTGCCTGATGCTCGCTGTCCAGGCCGAGGACCACGAGGTGACGACAATCGAGGGCCTGGCGGTTGACGGCGGTCCATTGCATCCGGTGCAGCAGGCGTTCCACGAGTGCCACGGCCTGCAGTGCGGGTTCTGCACTCCAGGCTTCGTCATTTCAGTGGTGGGGCTCCTGGCGCAGCATCCCAGCCCGACCGAGGAGCAAGTCGAAGAGGGCATTGCCGGCAACCTGTGTCGCTGCACCGGCTACGCATCGATCCGGCGTTCGGTTCATCGTGCGGCCGAGCTCTCACGCTAATGAAACTGGGGCCCTCGCGAACTCACGGCGCAGCCTCGGAGTTCGTGGGGCTTTGACCACGCGCTGGTTTGGACAAAGGGTGCAGCGAGTCGAGGACGATCGACTGCTGCGGGGCCACGGCCGTTTCACGGACGACATAAATGAGAATGGCGAGCGCGCGCTCGAGTCCTGTTTTGTGCGCTCGCCCCTGGCGCACGCTCGCATCCGATCGATCGATGTGAGCGCGGCGCGCGCGCTGCCGGGCGTGGTCGCCGTCTACACGGCGGCGGACCTTCCATTCGGCCAAACGGACCTGCCCATCCTCATCCCGCATCCCAACCTGACGCACGGCCGCACGCAGCGCTGCCTTGCCTCCGAAGTCGTGCGGTACGCAGGGGAGGCAGTGGCGTTCATCGTGGCGGACAGCCGCTACGTGGCTGAGGACGCGGCCGATCTGGTGGAGGTCGAGTACGAGCAGCTGCCAGTGGTGATCACGCCGGAAATCGCCGCCCGGGCGGAGCACCTCGTCCACGACGAAGTCCCCGGCAACGTCGCCGCCGAGATGCTGCAAGAGGTCGGTGACGTCACAAGAGCGCTGGCCGCCGCGCCGCACCGCAAGCGACTGCACTTCCGCTTCGAGCGTGGTGCCGCGAGTCCCATGGAGGCCCGGGCCGTGTGGGCCCGCTGGTCCAAATCTGAGCGCAGGCTGACCATGTACGACTCCACGCAGTCGCCGACCTCGATCCGCGGCGGACTCGCGGTGCTGTTCGGTCTGCCGGAATCGAGCGTCGACGTGATCGCCCCCGACGTGGGCGGCGGCTTTGGGCCGAAGATCATGCTCTTCTACCCGGACGAGCTGCTGGTGCCATTCGCCGCGATGCAATTGGGCAGGCCCGTCAAATGGACCGAGGACAGGCAGGAGCACTTCACGGCCGTCAACCAGGAACGGGGCCAGGTGCACGACGTTGAGGTCGGATTCGATGCTGAGGGCCGCGTCTCAGCGCTGAGCGTGGACTTCATCCACGACGCGGGCGCCTACACGCCCTACGGCATCATCCTGCCGATCATCACGGCCGGCCAGGTTCCTGGACCGTACCGGGTGCCCAACTACCGGGTGCGATTCCGCGACGTGTACACCAACGCAACGCCTACGTCGCCGTATCGCGGGGCCGGCCGCCCCCACGCGTGCTTCGTGATGGAGCGCACCCTGGATGCGATCGCCATATCACTTGGGCTCGACCGGGCAGAGGTCCGCCGGCGCAACCTCATCCAGCCGGACCAGTTCCCGTACGAGGTTGGGGTCGCCTGGCAGGATGGCAACACCGTCATCTATGACAGCGGCAACTACCCCGCACTCCTGGAGAAGGTCCTCGCGAATCTCGGCCCCAGGCCGGCGGGCGACAACGTGGGCATGGGGCTGGGAATGTACGTGGAGGGCACCGGGGTCGGACCCTATGAGGGCGCGCATGTGCAGGTGCTCGTCTCAGGCAAAGTCGTGGCGGCGACCGGCATCCCCAGCCAGGGCCAGGCCCACGCGACGGTCTGGGCGCAAGTCGTCGCCGACGAGCTGGGGGTGGACGTGGCGAACGTCGAGGTGACAAGCGGCGACACGCGGCGCTTCCCATGGGGCGTCGGCACATTCGCGTCGCGTGGCGCGGTCACCGCCGGCAATGCGATGGCGGTGGCCGCGCGCGCGGTGGCGGACAAGGCCAAGCACATCGCCGGAGACCACCTGGAAGTGGATGCCGCAGACCTTGAGCTGGTCGGGGGCATGGTTCGCGTCAAAGGCTCGTCCGATCGTGGCATTCCATTGGCCGCCGTCGCGGTGCTTGCCAATCCCGTCCGCTATGCATTCGGCGGCGGCACCGAGGCGGCGACGCAGTTCGCCGCCAGGTCGCGTCCCGGGCCTCCGCTACTTGAAGGCGAGCAACCGGGCCTGGAGGCGACGGGCTACTACAGCCCGCCTGGCTCCACCTGGGCATCGGGCTGCCACGCCGCCTATGTGAAGGTCGACCCGAACACGTTCCGGCTCGAGATCCTGAAGTACGTGGTTGTCCATGACTGCGGTCGGATCATCAACCCGATGGTGGTGGAGGGCCAGATCGAGGGTGGCGTGGCGCAAGGCATTGGCGGCGCTTTCTACGAGCGACTCGCTTACGACGCCGAGGGCCAGCTCCGGAACGCCTCATTCATGGAGTACCTGGTGCCGTATGCGACAGAGGTACCGGCGATCGAGATCGACCACATCGAGACCCCGTCGCCCCTGAATCCGCTGGGCGTCAAGGGTGCGGGCGAGGCGGGAGTGATCCCGGTGGGCGCCGTCCTCGCCGCGGCGATCGAGGAGGCGCTCGGCGTGCCGATCACCGAGATGCCGCTCTCACCGCTCAAGTTGTTCGAGCTGGTTAAGAATCGGTCCTGACGATGGCGGCAACGATGTTGCCTCCCGGAGGTCCCTGGTGCGAGTTCCGCTCGCCTCCGCTCACGTAGTTCGTGGTGCGGCCGGTCACCGAGGCGACGAGCATTCCACCCAGCGCCTTTCCGATCTGGTAGGCGTCGACGTCATCGAGCAAGGTGATCCTCTGGCCGCGAATCTGGTCGCTCCCCGGGATGACCGACTTGGCGAACACATGAACGAGGCGCGCCAGATCGGTTTCATCCGGCAGCCCGCCGCTGAAACGGAGCCCGGCCGCGCGAAGCGCGTTCCTGACGCCCTCGGCATCGATGAAGTCCCTCGTGACCGCGTGTCCGATCCGCAGCGAGCTTCGCGAGCTGTTCGAGTTTCCAAATAGAAGCACCTCGCCGTGGCGCTTCTCGCCGCCCGAGGAGGTCATGGCCACTTCCGAGTACAGATCCCAGTTGCGCCGGACGACGTCATCCGACAAAGCCGACTCCTTGACTTCGCCGAGCGCCAGGGCGACGCCTAACGCCGCGGCGTCGTTGGCGTACACACCTGCTCCCTCGGGACCGAACGTAAGGTCGTGCGAGACGACCGTCTTGCCCCGGGACTCCGCGTCCTTGATGCTCGCGGTTGTCAGCCCAGGCACCTTCACCATGACGAGGTGGACGTCGTGTGGATCGGTGAGGCCCGCATCCGCCATCGCTCGGTGCGTTGCCTCGGCCACCTTTCGAATCTGCCCCATCCGGCCGACCTCCTCCGGCGGCATCGGATCCGAGCCGGCCGTGCCCACGACCAACGTTTTATCTGTTTTCGGGCCCGAATCTGGGACCTCGACCCACTCTCGGGTGACGACCGCGATGTGAGGGGTGATCACCCCTGGGCAACCGCCGGAGAGGACGAAGATGACCTGCTTGGCAACCTCACTCGCAGGAATTCCGAGAAACTTCGCGGTCCATTCACGCAGCGCCACGTCGGCCCACACACGGCCCCAGTCGTCGTGCTGCCCCGTCCCCTCGGTCTTCCCGGCCAGCGCGACGAGCGTGTCGGGCGTGATCTTTCCCTCGTCCGCGAGCTTCTGCAGCCCAGAGGTGTCAGACGGCGTGGCCATGGGGCAGACGAACATTTCGACCCGCTGAGCTTTCATCACCCGCACATTGTCAGTCGAAGCCGGGTGGTCGCTGGAAGCCGAAGCCGGGCATAGCCTCGAGCTCTTCCGCAAGCGCCAGCAGCTGCCATTCCCTTCCTGACCCCGCGACAAGCTGCACTCCCACCGGCAGCCCGTCGTGCAGGCCGGCCGGGATCGAGACGGCGGGGGTGTGCGCGAAGCTCACGGGCAGCACGAACTGGATGTAGCGCCCGTAAGGCTCGCTGAGGAATGGCGGCACCGCCTCGATCGGCATCGGGACCAGGCCCAGGGTCGGGGTGAGCAGGAAGTCGAAGTCGTTCAGCAGCGGCCTGACCACGACCGCATACGCGGCGGCGGTTGCGCTCTCGAAAGCCTTGAAGTAATCCAGTGCCGACAGCGCGCGGCCCTGCTCGACCAGCTTGCGGATACCGGGAGCGAAGAGCTGCGGGTCGGCTGGAAATGACGCCATGCTTGCGCGGCGCACGACTGCATAGCCCGCCGCCACAGCTTCCGATTCCCAGGCGATCCGCTGGACGCGATGGCCCGCTGAGTCCAGCGCGTCGGCTGCACGCCGGCACGCGTCGGCGCAGGCAGGGTCCATCCCGAGCCCTGTCGTGCCGGCGACGCCGATCCGGAGATGCTTCGAGGTCGGTGGCAGGTCGGGTTCAAGCGTCTGGGCCATCACCGAGTACAGCAGCTTCACATCGCCGACGGTCCGGCCCAGCGGTGCGATGACCGAAAGCCCCGCCGGGTCCACGATCTCGGAGGGCACCCGGTCCGGCGACGGGCGCAGGCCGACGACCCCGCAGCAGGAGGCGGGGATGCGAATCGAGCCGCCCATGTCAGTGCCCATCGCGACCGTGGCCATTCCGGCGCTCACGGCCGCGGCGCTGCCTCCGCTCGAGCCGCCCGGAGTGATGCCAGTTCGCCATGGGTTGTTGGTGGCGGGGAAGATGGCGTTGGTCGTCCCCACCGCCGCCGCCAGCTCCGGGAGGTTGGTCTTCCCCAGCACTGCCGCCCCGGCCGTCCGGGCCCGAGCAACCGGAACTGTGTCCTCATCGGGGACGCGGTCGCGCCAGACCGCGCTGCCGTCGGTCCATGGCATGCCAGCCACCGGCAGGTTGTCCTTGACCGCCACCGTGACTCCCGCGAGAGCGCCTGCCGAAGCGTTGGCCTTCCGGTCCACGTGCACGTACGCGTGAACCTCGGGATCGAAGCGCTCGATCGCCTCGAGGTGCGCTCGTACGACAGCTTGGGGATCGAGCTCGCTCGCGCTCACTCGACGCGCGATCTCGCCCGCGGGCAGCCAAACCAGATCGTTCGTGCTCATGCGAAAAGCGAAGACGACGCCGCCGCAGACGGCGGCGTCGCCTCCTCTGAAATCTGCCTCAGGCCGCGCGAGAGCCCACGGCCGCTCTCTTCTCGGCGGTCTGCTTGCGGAGGTTGAGGTTGAACACGTAGTAGAGCGCCGCGGTGATCAAGAAGCCGACGATGAAGGTGATGTCGCCGACCTCGGGATGTGCGGCTGCAACCACGCCGATGTAGAGAGCGGTATTGCTGAACAGCCAGACCGACACCACCAGACCGGCCGCCATGGCGACGAGCCCCTGCCAGCGAAAGAGCTTGGTGTCGTAGAAGATGGCCTCGTCGCCGTAATCTCCCCGCCGCAGCCAGTAGTCCACGAAGACCACCGCCAGCCACGGAGCGATCCAGTAGCTGATCAGAAGCAAGAAGTTCTCGTACTTGCCGCCTGGCGCGACCTGCGCCTGGAAGGCGAGGCCGCCGACGAATCCGATCACACCGGCGACGATCGCCAGAGCCGCCCGCCGCTGGCGCAGCGTCAGGCCCATCTCCCGGATGCCCAGGGAAACCAGGGACATGGTGCCGCTGTAGATGTTGATCGCGTTCGCCGCCACAGCGCCGATCGCGATACACAGCAGCGTCGGGTAATAGACCAGGTCGGGCATGGCATGCTGCAGCTGCGCTGTCGGGATGTCGGTCGCGCCCCATTTGGTACCTGCGACGGTGACCAGGACGGCGCCCGCCAGCTCCAGAACGACGCAGGAGAGGAAGACTCCGAAACCCGCCCAGAAACCAACCATCCGCCGGTTGGTGTTTGGTGGCAGGTAGCGGGTGTAGTCCGCCGCGAACGGGTTCCAGCCACATGCATAGCCGAAGGCAGCTGTGAAGGCGAGCAGCCAACCACCCGGTATCGACTGTTGACTGAAGCCGTAGTCGCCGTGGATGAAGATGAAGAAGCACGCGATGATGAAAACGGTGCCCAGCAGAGGCAAGGCCCAGCGCTCGAAGACGTGGATCAGGTTGTGCCCGAGGGTGGCGATTATCACCTGCGCAACGACGATGACCAGGAAGGCCAACCAGAACGGGATGTTGGTGGATGGCAACAATGCCTGCACCGCGAAGGCGCCGCTGACGCTGTTCACGATGAACCAGCCGAAGGAAGCGGTGACGGCGTTCAGGCCCGCGGGCAGAATGTTGCCGAGGAAGCTGAACGCGCCGCGGCTCTCGACCATCATCGGAACCCCGAACCTCGGGCCCCACGAGGACAGGACCGCATGCGTGAGGGACCCAAGCGCTGTTCCGACGATGATGGCGGTCGCCGCCTCCCACAGGTTCAGACCGAGAAACGCGACGGCGATGACGCCGATGAAAACGGTGGCGAATTCGAGGTTCGGCGAGAGCCAGGTCCAGAAAAGCTGGATCGGTTTGCCGTGCCTTTCCTTCAGCGCGATGTACTCGACCCCGCCCGGTTCGACGGTGGCGACCCTCTCCCCGTAGTCCCCTTCACGAATAGGTACGTGCTTCTCTACTTCTTCAGCCGATTGCATTGCCTTCCCCCTCGAGAACCGACCGCCTACTTCCCGCAGAGTTTAGGTCTCTGCTAGCCTCCCGTCGATGCTTGATTTGCTCCTGAAGGGCGCCCGCGTCTCAGGGCAGTCGGAAATTAGGGACATCGGCATTCGCGATGGGCGGATAGCCGAACCCGAGGCCGAGGCCCAGCAAATCGTGGACCTGGGGGGCGCCCTGGTCACGCCGGCCTTGGTCGAGCCCCACATCCACCTCGATGCCGTGCTCACGGTCGGCGAGCCGCGCCACAACGAGAGCGGCTCTCTCTTCGAGGGCATCGCCATCTGGGCGGAGCGCGTCAAACAGCTGACCGTCGACGACGTCAAGCGCCGAGTTCGCACGGTGCTGCGTTGGCAGCTGGCCAACGGAGTCCAGTTCGTCCGCAGCCACGTGGACGTGTGCGACCCGGAGCTCCGGGCGGTTCGCGCGCTTATCGAGCTGCGGGACGAGATCGGTGACCAGATGGTGCTCCAGCTGGTCGCGTTTCCACAGCAGGGAATCATTTCGTTCGAAGGTGGAGAAGAGCTCATGCGGCGCGCGGTCGACATGGGAGTCGACGTCGTGGGCGCGATTCCGCATTTTGAGCTGACGCGCGAATACGGAGAGCGTTCGGTCAAGTTTGCGATGTCGCTCGCCGCCGAGAAAGGACTGCGTGTCGACATCCACTGCGACGAGACGGACGATGACCACTCGCGCTTCGTCGAGGTGATGGCCGCGGAGACGATCCGGCTCGGGATGGGCGGCCGCGTCACGGCCAGCCACACGACGGCGATGCACTCCTACAACAATGCATACGCCTATCGGCTGATCAACAACCTGAAGCGGGCTCAGATGCACATGGTCACCAACCCGCTCGATAACTCGACCCTGCAGGGGCGCTTCGACAGCTATCCGATCCGCCGTGGCCACACCCGCGTCAAGGAGCTCCTTGCGGCGGGCGTCAACGTCTGCATCGGCCATGACTCGGTGATGGATCCCTGGTATCCGCTCGGTTACGGCGATCCGCTTCAGGCGGCGTTCGTGCTCGCGCACTACGGCCAGATGTCGGGCCACAACGAGCTGCGCACCCTGATCGACATGATCACCGTCAACCCGGCAAGCGCTCTCGGTCTCGAGGGCTACGGGCTTGAGCCAGGCTGCAAGGCCGACCTTTGCGTCTTCGCGGCGCCCACCGAGATGGACGCCATCCGCCTGGTCGCTCCGCGCAAGCTCGTGCTGCGCGGCGGAAAGGTCGTGGCGCGCACCGAGCCCGCCCAGACGACTGTGATCTGGGACGGGCGCGAGGAGACCGTCGACTTCCTCAAACCCTAGTGGTGCGTCCGGGAAACCGCTCGACAATGCTTCGGCCTAGGCGGCAGCCGGAATCGTTGACGCACGCGTAGTCACTGGAGCAGCTATTTCCATTGCGCCTCACACCTCTTTACGAACACGAAGAGTTCGAGGAGCTGGTTGTGCAGTGGCCGGGTGCTGGCACGGTAGACCCTGAGCTCCGCCATTTTTGCCGCATAGAACTTGTAGTTTTCGCTCATCTTCGTCGTCCTCCCATGATTCCTGCTTAGTCACAAATTCGCCTGGGACCAAGGTAGGAAGAGGAGTGCACTTCCCATAAGGTGAGAAACACCTGAAGCCGCGGCGGCGGTACCCGAATCCGGTACCTGTTTTCGCCGAGCCGATGAACAACTCTGAGCTCGAAGCCTATCTCGCCGGCGTCGACGCGCCTGCGGCGCCGATCGTGGTTGCCCTCGACAAGGCGGTTCGGCAGGCTTACCCGGAGCTGGCCGCCCTTGGTTTTTGATGGCGCTAAGCGCCAATTCCATTTAGGATTCCACGTCATGAAGACCCCCGCGATCGTCTCTGACGTCGCGGGAGACCTCTAGCCTCCCGGCCTCCGGGCCCCCTGCTGGAGTCCCTCCCGATTCCCCTTGTTGATTTGCCGTGCCCTCGGGCCGGCGGGAGGAGCTCCTTCAAGTGTCTATCCGTTCCAAAGACCCGACCTTCGTCTATCTCGTCCTGTGCGCCGGCTGGCCGCTTTTCTTCAGCATGCTCGCGGTCACAAATCTCGTCTACCAGGTCGAGGTCGCCCATCTCGACCCGCTCCGGCTCCTGCTGGTCGGCACCGCGCTCGAGCTCACGTGCCTCGTCTTCCAGGTCCCCACCGGGCTGTTCGCCGACGCATTCAGTCGCCGGTGGGCCGTCGCGGTCGGCTGCGGGCTCGTCGGAGCCGGCTTCATTCTCGAGGGTCTAGTCCCGCGGTTCACGGCCATCGTCATCGCCCAGGTCGTCTGGGGAATCGGCGCCACGCTTTCAGACGGCGCCGAGGATGCCTGGATCACCGATGAGGTTGGCGTGAAGCCGGCCGGCCGCCTTTTCCTGCGAGGGTCACAGATCGGGCAAGTCGCAGGTTTGGTGGGGATCTTTGTGGGCGTCGGCCTGGCATCGATCCGGCTGAACCTGCCGATCGTGATCGGAGGCGGCCTCTTGGTCTTGCTTGGCGTCTACCTCTTCTTTGCGATGACCGAGGCGGGCTACAGGGCGATCCCGCGTGAGCAGAGGGGGAGCCTCGCGGGAATGGCCGCGGGTGCTCGTTCATCGCTCGCGGCAATACGCTCCCGGCCGCTGATCCTGACGATCCTTGCGATCACTGTCGTATCGGGCCTGTCAAGCGAGGGCATAGATCGGCTGTACCAGGTCCACTTTCTCAAGGACGTCCGGCTGCCGAGCTTCGCGGGGTTCTCGCCGGTGCTCTGGTTTGGCCTGATCAGCGGGGGTTCGGCGCTGATCGGCATCGCAACGACCCAGGTCATCAGGCGCCGGCTCGACCTCGAAAACCATGCCCACGTCGCTCGATCGTTGCTCGGTTTTACAGCGGTTCGAGCGGTCATGCTGGCTGGGTTCGCACTCGCAACGAACCTCGCCGTCGCGATCGCGTTCTTCTGGGTTGCATCCGTTATGCGACAGGCTTTCATGCCGGTTCAGCGCGCCTGGCTCAACCAGTCACTCGATTCTGCCAACCGAGCCACGCTGTTTTCGGTGGACGGGCAGGCCGACGCTCTCGGGCAGATCGTCGGAGGCCCGATCATCGGCGTCGTCGCCTCAGGTGTGTCAATCCGCGCAGCGCTTGTCTGCAGCGCTGCTCTCCTGGGTTTCGCGCTTCCGTTGTTCGCCCGAGCCCTCGCCCAGGCAACGGGCCACCCTCCAGGCAGTGTCACGACCAGGGTCACGGGCATGACCTAAAGGACAAAGTCCGCCCGATCTCTACGAGGCGTACCGCGTCCAGGGCATCCGCCAGTTGCGTGGCTGCGATCGAGCGTGGCCTTTGTGATTTAAGTCACAGCCGCGACACAGGTCACGGCGACTGCGACGACCACCGCCTAGTTTCACAACGTGCGCACGGAGCGCGGTCGCGAAGTTTTAAGCGCGAGGACCTCCTCGGGTCTCTAAGACCTGCTCTATCGGTGACCGAGTTGAGCCAATATCCAATTGCGCCTGTACGCGTGCTCGTCGTCCAGGACCACCCGCTATTGGCCTCGGCCATCGCCCGGGTCCTGGAGAGCGAGGAGGACCTGAGCGTGTGCGGCATCGCGCGGCGGGGCGACGAGGCGGCGACCCTCGCCGCCAGGGAGAAACCCTCGGTTGTGCTCATGGACTTCAGGCTTCCCGATCTGAGCGGACCGGTCGCCGCCATCAAGATACGATCCGCCTTCCCCCAGGCCGCGATCGTGTTCCACAGTGCCGAGGAGTCCGAGGACGCACTGCTGGATGCCATCGATGCCGGAGCGATTGCCTATCTGACGAAGTCGGCAACCGCGGACGAGATCATCGAAGCCGTCCGCAGGGCGTCGGTCGGAGAGGTGCTGATCCCCGTCGGACTCTTCGCCAAGGCGATCGCACGCCAGCGGAAGTTGGTGACCGAGGAGCAGGCTCGAGAAAAGCTGATTGCCGAGTTCACGCCGCGTGAGCTCGACGTGCTGCGGCTGCTGGCCGATGGTCACGACACGGCGACGCTGGCCAGGCGCCTCGGCATTGCCCCTCACACCGTCGAGTGGCACGTCAGCCACGTGATCGAGAAGCTGCGGGTGCACTCCAAGCTCCAGGCGGTGATCGCGGCCGCCCGCTTGGGCTTGATCGAGGTTTAGGGAGCGTCGCACCCGGCTTTGGGTAAGCGGGCCGCTCGGCATTTCCGCCTTTTCAGCTCAAAGATGTAACGGGCTGGGGAGCGGTCCGCTGTTTCCCACCATACGCCTTCAAGATCGGGGCGCAAGCCTGAAGAAGTAGCCGCTTGTCGCGAACGAAAACCAAGACCAAGGCCCTTCCGTTAGTGGTCGATAGAAGCGACCCCGGGGGAAAAGAAATGACCCCAACGGATCGCCTCTTCGACTGCTGACTCGGTCTTGCGACCAACTCTGCCTTCGTTGAACGTGTCCCTCGGGGCCACGGCTAACAGTACTCGGTTATGCGCGCCATGCGCGTCGATCTTTTGTGGGTAGCCTGGCTACTAGGCTTTGAAGGCCGAGGGCGGCCCCGGCGGCAGATATGGCGTGGGGTTGACCGGCTTCTGGTTGATCCGCAGCTCGAAATGAAGGTGAGGGCCGGTCGAGTTGCCTGTCGATCCCTCGAGCCCGATGGGCTGGCCCTGCGTGACCGGCTGACCGACCTTGACCAACGCCGCCGAGAGGTGGCCGTAAAGCGTGTCGAGGCCGCCCGAATGAGCAATCACGACGTAGTTGCCGTAACCGCTGCTCGAGACGCCGACCAGAGCCACCACCCCGTCGTCCGCTGCATAGATGGGCGATGCGAAGGGCTCGACGAGATCGATGCCGGTGTGGAAGTGTGGGTATCCGCCATACGCGGGCTCGAGCGGTAGGGCGCTGGGCCCGAAGGGCTGAGAGATCTGCGCCTGCGGCTCGGGCCAGATGAAGCGGTACTGGGTCGAATGTCCAGGGCTGCTCGGGATCTGGCCGACGTTGTTCGTCTGACTCCAGAGCTGCACCTGGGTCCAGACCGCCTGCATGGCCGCGGCGATGATCGCGTCCTGCTGCTGCTGCAGCATGTCGGTCACCTGCTGCGCCAGCTGTGCTGACTGCCGGCTGAGCAGATAGAGCTCGGTCCGCGTCTGATCAATCTTCACCTGGAGGTCGGCCATCGAGCGCTCCTGTTGCGCCTGCAGTGCCTGCAGCTGCGCCAGCTCGGAAGCGAGCAGATCTCTCTGTTTGATCTGCTCATCGCGCGCGGCCTGTTCCTTCTCACGCTCTGCTTGCAGTTGCGTGAGATCCTTGGCCAAAGCAGACTTGATATCGGCTGCGCGCGCCCCAGCCACGTTGAGATCGGCAACCCGTGTGAGCAGGTCGCTCAAGCTCTGAGCTTCGGCGAGAGTCACCATCAGCGAGCCCGGCTGCGTGTAGATCGCCCGCGCCAGCTGGCGCAGCTGCGCACGCTCGGCGTCGATCCGATGCGAGAGGATGGCCTCAAGGCGCTGAGCCGATTCGATCTGCGCGTCCAGGTCGGCGATCTTCGCCTCGACGTCGACGATCTTAGATTGGACGTCCTGCTGCTGGACCGCGTTGTCGAGGAGGGACTGCCGGAGCTGCTGCTGGGCGGTCATCGCATCGGCCAGGTTGCTTCCCAGCTGCGCGCGGATCTGGTCGATCACCGCTTGCTGCTGTTGAGGGTCTGGTTGTGTCGTGTCCGCATTCGCGGTCGGGGAACCGGCGCCAAGGACGATCAACACAAAGCCGAGCACGACCGCCGGCATGCCCCCACGTTTCACGACTCGAGATGTCTCCGCACGCTGACAAGCGATGACCCTGAGCCCAGGCCCAGGCCAGTCGCGAACACAATGGCCGCCGCAACGGCCGCCACCGTGACAGTGACGCCTGGTGCGAACTGTGTGAATGACGCCGACCCTGCAGCGATCGCGGCGATCGCCAGCCCGAAAGTGATGAGGCCCGCGGCTGCGCCGGATAGGGCGCCGGTAATAGCGCCTTCGACGACGAACGGCCCGCGCACCATCCATCGCGGCGCACCGACGAGCTGCATGATCGCGACCTCGTCTCGTCGCGAGTGGATCGCCGCCCGGATGCTGTTGATCGTCACTGTGATCGCCACGAACCCAAGCACTGCCAAGAACACGAAACCGGCCACGGTGATACCGATCAGGAATGCCTGGATTCGCTGGTAAGCGCCCCTGTCATACGACGTCGGGTAGACGGGGTCCACGGCGATGTCGCTGCGGACCAGGTTGTGGATGGTCGCGACGTCATCGATGTTCTTCACGCGCACGTCCAGGCTGGCCGGGAAAGGATTGCTGTCGCTGGCAAAGGCCAGCTGGGCCAACCCGGGGAGGCCCTGGGCGCGCGCGAGCGCTTCGGCGCGGGTCACATAGGTGACGTTGGCGACGCGCGGATCGTTGGCAAGGCGATCCCACAGCGAGTCGACTTCGGCACTGGTGGCGTCGTCGCGCATGTACACATGAAGGAGCGACGCTTGTGTGGCTTGGACCTGTTCGACGTTGTGAAGGGCGAAGCCGGCCAGGCCAACCAGGCCCGAGAGCAATAGGAGCAGGGTCATCGAGCTGAGCGCCGGCGCCGCGCTGCCCAAGTTCCGGAACCAGTTCCGAGCGGCGCCGCGAAACATGTAACGGAACACGTTCGCGACGACGACCTGAACCAGCTGGCGGCGCGGGAAGTGTCCCCTCAGGATGAGGCCAGCCATGCCATCCTCCCGGTCCGTCCCGCCGGCTGGTCGCGCACCAGGCGGCCTTGCACCAGGGTCAGCACGCGACGCTGAAGACGCCTCACGATCTCGACGTTGTGAGTCGCGATGAGCACGGTGGTGCCGAAGGCTGCGATGTCGGCGAAGAGATCCATCATCTCCCAGGACGTTTCCAGGTCGAGGTTGCCGGTCGGCTCGTCGGCGATCAAAAGAGGTGGCTGCGCGACCACAGCCCGCGCCACGGCGATGCGCTGCTGCTGCCCGCCAGAGAGCTGGTGTGGAAAAGAACCGCCGCGGTCGCCGAGGCCGACCGCATCCAACGCGTCGAGAGCGCGCTCCGAGGCCTCTTGATCCGATACACGCAAGTCGCCGACCTGGAGCGCAAAGGCAACGTTTTCCATCGCGGTCAGCCGAGGCAGAAGCTTGAAGTCCTGGAAGACGACCCCCACCCGGCGGCGAAGCTCGGACACGCGGGCCGTTTTCAGGTTATGTGCTGAGATGCCGTCCACCCAGACGGCGCCTTTGGTGGGGCGGATCTCCCGGTTGATCAGCTTGAGCAGCGTCGTCTTGCCGGCCCCGCTGGGTCCGACCAGAAACGCCAGTTCACCTGGCTCCAGTGCCAGGTTGACGTCATCGAGCGCTAGGCGCGGTCCATACGCTCGAGTCACCCCTTCGAACTCGAGAATTGGGCGCAATACGTAAGGGATAACGTGGAATCCGGCGGATTCCTGACACTCAGCGATTAAGCGCTGTAAGTATTAGTGAGGATTTACCGTGTCCGGCCCCGCGCCGGCCGGGAAGGAAAGTGCAAATCGTGCCGCGGTAATTGCCGAACGTTGCGCCGGCGATTCGACTGTCGGCTCACCGATTTCAGACCTGCGCCTCGGCGTTGGTCAACGCAGCCGTCCTGCATTTGAATGACACGTGACGAAAAGTTGCGTATGCTGATCGCACACGTCGACATCGACTCCACAGAGGGTCGTCGTCGAGTTGAATGTCTTCCCGCAGTGAGGGACACTCATCGGTCGGTCTCAGCGAGAGGCCAAGCGCGCCAAATCACTGACCCGCCGGGGTCGTATTACGAAACGAAGGAGGTAATCACATGGCAGCCAAGAAGAAGACCGTCAAGAAGGCCGTCAAGAAAGCCGTCAAGAAGGCAACCAAGAAGAAGAAGTAACGACTTCTTCTCCGCGTCGGAATTTGCGCCGAGGTTCTCTAGAGCCTCGGCCAATTTGTTTCTCAGTCAACTTTTCTCGATGCAGCAGACCGAGAACGCTGTGTCTCGCCACTAGTTGCGGTCGGCATGCACTGCCGACGACTGGGCAAAGCCGGGCCCGAGGTCAGCCTCTAGGATTCGTCGCATGGGCAATCGGGGCAGCTGGGGAGACTTCGACGACGACGCGACCCCGCGTGCCCTCCGTGTTCCCAGCGAGTTCTCAGTCTTCTCCCATCGCATCCCGAGGCGGGGAGTGGATCATGAGGTCGTGAGCATCGCGCCGCAGGCTGCGGCGCCCCAACCAATACACCCGTGGGCGGGAGCGCTGGGTAGGCGTTGAGAGGACTCATTTGCCTTGCCGCTTTTGCTCTTCTGTTGGGCAGTGAGGTGTGGCCGCCATCGAAGCCGCCCGCACCCCTTGTCGGCTTCAGCTACAGCCCGCTGACCTCGGAGTGGGCGCAACATGACCCTGCTGCGGACCTGGCGATCCTGCTTGACGAGACCGACCCTGACCTGGTTCGGCTCCCCGTCTACTGGGAGTCGGTCGAGCCGACGCCTGACAGCCTGGACTTCTCGTCGGTGGACGATCTGCTTGCCGTCGTCCAAAAGCACAACCTGCTGGCCGACCGCCCGACGCGAGTCGTGCTCACCATCGGCGCGCGGAACTTCCTTTATCCGGAGCTGCACGAACCGGCGTGGGCCGCTCCGCGGCAGCAGCCTCACTTGAACGACCTACAGTCGGCCGCCGCATACCGGGCCTATTTCGACGGCAGCCTCACGCGCTACCGGTCGTCGCCCCTCCTTTATGCGTGGCAGGTTGAGAACGAGCCACTCGACTACGTCGTCAACGCCATCACGGGCGACGATCAGATCTCAACGGCGCAGCTTTCGTGGGAGATCGCGCAGGCGCACGAGCTGGACCCCGAGCACAAGGTCGTCATGACGAGCTTCGACGGCTGGAATGTCAGTGTCGACATGCTTCAGCTCTATGCGCCAGGCGTACTGGCCGGGCTCGGCGTGAATCCCAGCGGTCATCCCGGCGAGTCTCTTGCGGCCGGCGACGCCCTTGGCCTGGACCTGTATGTCGACGGCCCGTCGACTCCACTGCGGTTCACCAACACCGACCTTCGCAGCGAGTGGAAGCAACAAGCCCTGGATTTTTGGGCCGGTCAGGCGAAAGCGCAGGGCAAGGACTTATGGCTTGCAGAGATGCAGGCGCAGCCTTGGAGCAACGTGCTGGGCTTCACGCCGGCAAACCTGGTCGCCAGCGCGGCCGACTACCGTCAGGAGCCCTTAAAGGTGGTCCTTTTGTGGGGCGTCGACACATGGCTTCAGGATCCCGCGTGGATGGCGGCCGCCCAGCGGGCGATGACCATACTCAGAAGCTAGAGGGCGCCCCCAGCGCGAAGGGGCTGAGATGCAAAGGGGGGCGAACTAACCCCGATTAGCAGACGTAATCGTGGTCATACGTTGCGACGTACTGGACCAGCCAGACCTTCGCACCCGTGAATCCAGTCGATCCACAGTACGGCTTTGCTCGCTTCAAGCTGCCCTGGCCGGTGGCCAACCAGTTCGCGTCGACCGGCGCTTGGTAGCCTCCGGTGATTACGCCCCACTGGTACGACGTTGAATAGACTCCGATGGGAGCCGAAGTCTTTGTTCGCAACGTCGCAACGATCCCCTGGACGGCATAGCGGTTGAGGCTGAGATCGCTCGAGGACCAGCTGTTGGCTAGCTCGACATCGAGCCACCACACAGTTGGTGACACCGCCGACTGGCTGGTGGCATATGCGACATCGCGCTGGGCTTCACTGCACCCGACGGCCCAGGCAGCCTCTTGTGCAGCGGTGCCGGCGACGGTTTGCGATTGGTTGGCGCAATCCTGCGTCGTGTGGCGGCCGTCGATCGCGGTATATGACGGGTCATAGCCCGTATTGATGTAGACCGCCGCGTTGCCGGTCTTGGTGGCAGCCGCGTATTCGGTGCCAAGACAGCTGTTGTAGTAAGTGAACGGATAGCCGCCGTTGGTGCCGACGATGCCGAAGTTCGCTCGTGGCGCGGTCGACCCACATTGCGGATAGGAATAGTCATAGCCAGCAGCGCCACTCGCATAGGGATCGAACGCCGCAAGCGAGGTTGCCTGCATGACAAGCAGCAGCGCCCCAGCTGCGGCGGATCCGAATGCAACTCTTCGGAACATCAGGCGCATGCTACCAGTCAAAGTGGAAGAAATCAGCCTCAGTTACCGCGACTAGGAGAGGCATCGAGACCACGAAGAAGACCGCCTGCACCTGTAGCGCCAACGGTTGATGTAGTTTTGGGCCAGCCAGACGCGGGTTTGGCGGAGATCATGGCTGGCCCCACCCACAGTCAGCACGGGATGCGTCGGTTTGGTCGGTTGGCGACCGCGCTCGCGGCGTTCGCCCTGTTGGTTGGCGGATGCTCCTCGAGCGCCGGCCAATCGGGCGGCATTTATCCGAGCTACACCTTCTCCTGCTGCCAGGCAACAGGCGCTCAGGGCTGGTACCCGGGCGCGACGGTGAGCCTGGATTGGATCGTCCAGCCGGTGGGTGATACGGCGGACAACGGGCGCGTCGCGCTCACCCTGACGGCTTCGCTGATAGGTCCGTACCCAGATGTCAACTCACTGAAGGCCGGCGTGCCGGCTGCAAAGACGCTGCAAGTGCCCCCAGTCAGTACTGACAACCGCACTCCGACGGCGCCCACGAGCTCGTTCACCTTGCCACCCGATTTCGCTCCAGGTTTCTACAACCTGGCATTCACAACCGAGTCTGGCAACGGAAACAGCTGGGGTGGTGCAAGCGTCATCGACGTTGGCGCAAGCGGAGCTGCCGCCGATCCGATGGCAGTGCTGAATCAAAGGCCACTGCGGCAGCCGGTGCTGGCTACAGGCGCAAGCTGCCCAGTGTCGCCGATGGTCAACTTGTTGGGGGTCGGACCAGACTATGGGTTTGGCGATTGGCCGGCCTTCCTCTCAGGACAGACCAGCTGGTATGCCGATGGACAGGGAGCCATGCTCATGGTGGGTTCGAGCTACTCCGGACCGCTTTTGGTGCGGGGCTTCCAACTCGACAGCAATGGCAGCTCGAACGTCACTCTCGCGGAAGAGGATCTGCCGCCCGCGTCTGCCGGCGATTTTGCGGCTAAGGAAAAGCAGCACTCGGTCGAGCTGGTTTCGGGAATCCACACCACTGAGGGAGGGCTGGAGCTTCAGTCGTCCCCTCCGTCCTCACTTTGGAGAGCCTGGTCCGGGCGGTTGAGCACGGGTGGGCCCGGATGCTTTGCCCTTCAGGTGGACGGAGACACGTTCACTCGGATCATCGTCATTTCCGTCGCCGCCGGTCCGCCGCCGCCCGGCTGAGTGCCGCCGAGGTCGGTTACTGATCTGGAACGGAGCCGACCCGGCTCAAAAGCCTGATCCACGTAGACTGCAGCGCGTGCCGGCTCATCGGTCCGGCCACGCATCGATCTTGAAATGGGGGAATTGACCTATGGCTGCCGTGAGTCGTGCTGATGCGGTTTGGGAAGGCGACCTGATGAGTGGGAGCGGCCGCGTCAAGGTCGCCAGCGGTACGTTCAACGAGTTTCCTGTCACGTGGGCCAGCCGCGCGGAGGCGCAGCACGGTAAGACCAGCCCAGAGGAGCTGCTCGCAGCGGCCCACGCGGCCTGCTATTCGATGGCTTTCTCAGGTGGTCTGAGCAAGGCGGGCCATAAGGTCGAAAGGCTCAGCACCAGCGCTGCGGTGGAGTTCGTCCCCGGCACCGGCATCACGACGATAACGCTCACGACAGTTGGCCGCGTCTCAGGCATCGACGCCGCGGAGTTTCAGAAGCAGGCAGAGGCGGCCAAGGACGGATGCCCGGTCTC